>CAMZKI010000172.1 GCA_947311125.1 uncultured Chlorobiota bacterium | reverse complement strand
TGTTCTTATATCAGCAGACTTCCCGGGAAACGTATTTTCTTTTTTTAATTTTATTTTTTTAAATAAAAACTTTGAAAATTTAAGCATAAACGAACAGCAACAAATTTTAAAACATGAAAAAATACATGCAAAGCAATTACACTCTGCTGACAATCTTATATTTGAAATATTCAGAGCGTTTTGTTGGTTCAATACTGTTTCAAAATATATTGTCGCAGACATAAAAATTATTCACGAATTTATTGTTGATAACATTATTACGGAAAATAAAAACAAGCCCGATTATTCAAAACTTATACTTAAACTCTCTGCTGAAAAAAACGGTTTATCGGCAGTAAGCAACTTTTCAAAAGAAGAAATAAAAAACAGAATAAAACTTATAAGCATTCCCGAAAACGAAAACATAAGAAAAAGACGATTTATTATTTCGTTACCGGTTCTTATAATTACGGTTTTTGCAGCTTGGATAATAATATCATCGCTTAACGGGTACATAATAAACAATCCCGAAACAAATAAAATATACAGAAAACCCTTTGCCGACAAATCATACAAAATAATAAGTCCGTATTATGAAAACAAAAAAATAAACAACCTAGTTGTATCACACAGAGAAACAAGCTACGAAGTAAAAAGTTTCTCAAAAATTTATTCGATTTATGACGGAACAATAACAGCAACAAGTGAAAATAAAATTTTTGACCTTTCGGAATATACAATAACACAAAAATTAAAAACAGGAGATACCGTATATTACAAAGGCATTTACAAACCGACTGCAGCAAGAAATAAAAAAGTAAAAAAAGGGCAAATAATCGGAATAACGGGAGATATAAGATTATACCCCAAAATTGACATAAGGATAGCAAGGAACGGAAAAACCGTAAATCCTGAAATGCTTTATTAACTCATAAAGTTATGAAATTTAATACAAATAAATTAGAACAAACCAGAGGTCTTATCCTGCAACTAAGCATTGCAGCAGTTCTTCTTATTATTCTTGCCGTGTTTAACATTGAAATAAAAAATTTCGAAAATTATCCGAGAAACTTTGTCGAAATAGATTTAGAGACAGATATCTTTTTAACAAATAAAAACATTTTAACTCGCCCCCTGCCTGTTACACAAGAAAACACAGTAACGAAGCAAGCAAAATTCCCCGGAGGAAAAACAGCTTTACAGGAATACTTTAAAAACAACATTAATTACCCCGAAGAAGCTAAACAAAATAATATACAAGGCAGGGTTTACGTAAAATTTACTGTTACAAGATACGGGAAAATTAAAAATGCAGAAATAATAAGAAATATTTCTCCCTGCATTGATGCCGAAGCACTAAAACTTATAAAAAATATGCCGGACTGGATACCCGCAGAATATAATAATGAAACAACCGAAAGCATACAAGTTTTGTCTGTAATATTTTTAGTAAATAAAAGTTAACATAAAATGAAAAATTTGAGAACGGACACAGAATGTAAAACTAATAAAACGCACTATACCCATACCAAAATTCGCACTCACGGCAAACCGTAAAAATTTAGTTTGTTTAAAAAATAAAAAAGCATTAACTTTATCCGCTCAAATGTTAATGTTTAAAACATTATTTAACATTTAAAAGACAATAAAATGGAAATTAAAAAAAGCCCCAAAGCAAATTTAGAAAAGTACAAACTGATGTTCCTTGCAATAGGTTTAATTATCAGTATAGGAGTGTTATTATCTGCATTTAACTGGTCATCTTCTTCGGCTAAATCAGATTTATCCCTTAATCAAAACATCGAAGAAGAAGATATGATGGAAATAACACGACAAGACCTTAAAGAACCGCCGCCGCCGCCAAAACAAGAACAGCAGCAACAACAAACCATTGAGGTGCTTAACATTATTGACAACAACGAAGATATTAACGATGATGTTGAGTTAAACCTTGAATTTGATGAAGAAGAAGACATAAACTTAGAAGATACGGAAGAAGAAGAAGATCAAATTTTTATATACGTAAAAAATATGCCCGAATTTCCCGGAGGCGTTCTGGCTCTTAAACGATATATCGCTACACACGTAGTATATCCTGCTGTTGCAAGAGAAAACGGAATTGAAGGAACCGTATTCCTGAGATTTGAGGTTACAAAAACCGGGTCTATAGGTAAGGTAGAGTTGCAAAAAGGAGTTGACCCCTTGCTGGACAATGAGGCTATAAAAGTAATAAAATCATTACCCAGATTTAAACCCGGCGAACAAAACGGAAAAAAAGTAAGTGTTTGGTATTCAATACCGGTAACATTTAAATTAAACTAATATTTTTGATTTTTTTCATTTTAAAACAGCCGTTATTTTCGGCTGTTTTTTTTATAAAAAATAAATACGGCATACTTTAATGACAGAAAAAACGAAAAATAACAAAGCAACAGAAACGGCAATAGTCGTCGGAATAATAAAACAAGATCAAACCGAAGAACAAATTAACGAATATCTCAGCGAATTGGAGTTTCTTGCCGAAACGGCAGGTGCAGAAGTAAAAAAACATTTCAGGCAAAAACGGAATACAACCCATTCAAAAACATTTGTCGGAACCGGAAAATTCTCGGAAATAAAAAAATATGTCGAAGATAATAATATAGACACCGTTATTTTTGATGATGAACTAACACCCGCACAACTCCGAAATATTGAAAAAGAACTGAAATGTAAAATTCTCGACAGAACAAACCTTATACTCGATATTTTTGCAAACAGAGCAAGAACAGCACACGCAAGAACACAGGTAGAACTCGCACAATATGAATACCTTATGCCGAGATTAAGAGGTATGTGGACACACCTTGAGCGACAAAGAGGAGGAATAGGAATGAGAGGACCGGGAGAAAAGGAGATAGAAACAGACCGACGTATTGTAAAAGACAAAATAGCCCTTCTGAAGAAAAAACTTGAGAAAATAGACAAACAAAAAGCAGTTCAGCGAAAAAACAGAGGTAAATTAGTTCGCGTTGCTTTAGTAGGATACACAAATGTAGGAAAATCTACGTTAATGAACCTTATAAGCAAATCAGACATTTTTGCCGAAAACAAACTTTTTGCAACATTAGATACCACAGTTCGCAAAATGGTAATAGGCAATTTGCCGTTTCTGCTGGCAGATACCGTCGGTTTTATTCGTAAATTACCGCATCATCTCGTTGAATCTTTCAAATCAACACTTGATGAAGTTCGCGAATCGGATTTACTCTTGCATATTGTCGATATTTCACATCCTAACTTTGAAGAACAAATTGAAATAGTAACCCAAACACTTACGGATATAGGAGCCGGAGACAAAAAAACAATTACCGTTTTTAACAAAATTGACGCATATAAATTTATAAAAAAAGACGAAGACGACCTTACCCCGGTAAAAAAAGAAAATTATTCGCTTGAAGATTTAAAAAAAATGTGGTTTGCCAAAGAAAAAGATTCTGTTTTTATTTCCGCCAAACAAAAAATAAACATTGATGAACTGAAGACCAAACTTTATGACGAAGTTGTAAAAATTCATAAAATCAGATATCCCTATAACGATTTTTTATATTAACTTTGAAAACAATAAACTTCTTTTTATGTCGAAACCGCTTTTAATTTCATTTATTTTTTTAACAACAACTCTGTTTTCTCAAAAAGAAAGTAAACTAATCTACAACCTGAAAAAAGAAGGCACCTATATAGTTACTGCCGATATAAATTCACTCAGCATACAGGAAATAGGAGGAAACACTCAAAACATTTCCACAACACAATCAATAATCTATAAACTGAAAGTTACTGAAACACATCCGGGCGGCTATGATTTTTTTGTAAAATTTAAAAAAATTTCAACTACGGTAAATCAAGCGGGAGAAAAACGTTTCTATCATTCTGACAGCACAAATAACGGAGTATCAAAAATGTTTAAGACATTTCTTGACAAAAAACTTAATTTTCACATATCAAAAAGAGGAATCGTAACACCTGTGTATAATATTGATTCATTGTTCGGAAACGAATCAGACGCAGAGCATAAATTTGTATTTTCGCAATCTGTAGAACAAAAAATTACCGAAATTTTACCTTTCCCCGTAATTTTTTCAGAGAAACTGATTTCCGGTAATAAATGGACTGTTTCGGACACTATACAATCGGGAATTTTTAGATTTTACGACAAAACTTTTAATATTGATTCGACAAAAGCCGATAATATTTTCATAACGGAAAAATCAAATATTTCAACGGATAAAAACTTTCCTGTTTCAATGAATAACGTATATATCTATTTTGATTTGGCGGGAAGTTTTACGGGCAATTACACCTTAAACCCCGAAACATTCGTTATAAACGAAGGAACAACAGTTCAAAAAGCATCCGGAAAAGTGAATATGAAATATACTGAAAACTCTTATATCGCAGATTCTTGGATAATTAAAATTGAAAATACGATAAATATAAAATGTGTTAAAATTTAATTCAGACACAAAATAATATTCCAAAATGAAAAACAACATCAATTTTTCTTTACAGGAAATATTCTTTTTCCTTATATTAATATCTTTAACAATAGCTTTTTACAATATCCTTGAGCCGTTTATAGGAGATGTATTTTTAGCATTAATTTTAGTTATACTTTTCAAACGTCCTTTCAGATTTTTTCGTAAAAAATTTAATAATAACACTAAAAAAGCCGCAGCAGTAACGACGGTTTTGGTTGTTATTGTTATTGTTATTCCGCTTATGTTTGTAGGGCTGGTAATTGCCAACGAAGCCGGCGAAAACTACTCCAAAATTGAAAATCAGTGGCCTGAAATTAAGAAAGAATTGTCTGAAGAAAAGGTAAAAGCACATTTTAAAGACATACCTTACGTAAACAAATATGTTGACAGAATACAAGCTGAAGATATTGAAAAAAAACTTGACAATTTTATAGGAACGGCAACGGAATGGACTGTTACAATTCTGCAAAATACCTTTTCAGGGCTTACTTATATACTGATTCACACATTCTTAGTATTATTTTTCCTGTATTTTATGTTTGCCGACGGAGATATTATGCTGAAACGTCTGCAATTTCTTATTCCGATGAACGATGACGATGAAAGAACATTAATGAACAATATAGAGAAAGTTACGGACGGAATTGTAATAAATTCTTTCCTGATAGGTGCAATAGAAGGAACTTACGGAGGAATTTTATTTGCAATTGCAGGTGTCCCGTCTCCTGTTTTTTGGGGCATTATTATGGTTTTTCTCTCGATAATACCTTTAGTAGGAACAAACAGTATTATGGTGCCGGCTTGGATTATTTATTTCTTAATAGGCGATTATACTACAGGAACAATACTTCTTGTTTTCGGAACAGGAGCGGTTTTGATAAACCAAAACCTGATACGTCCGCGACTTGATGCAAACAAAAGCGGTATGCACACGGCTATGGCACTTATTGCAAGTTTGGGCGGTTTAATGTGGCTCGGAATTATCGGTTTTCTTGCCGGTCCGTTATTAACAGCCCTGTTCATTGCTATGTGGGACCTTTACGGGAAAAAATATAAGAAAGATCTTGATTTTATGAATAAGGAAAGCTATTAATCTTAAAAAAAACCTTTTAAAAAATCGGCATCTTGCCCTATTGATATATTTTTAATTATTCGGTGCTTCATATCAAGTTCCGAAAAAGCAAAATTTTGAGATAAATCGCCTATGTCTTCAATCGTAAGAATATCTTTATCTTGTAAATCTTTACTTCTTATTCCTATATCTGCAACATAAGTTTTTCCGTTTTTTTCTGTTACGACATTTCGCAAAATATAGTCAAACAGTTTATTTTTTTTGTTAAACGGAATTTTTTCGTAATCGGGAATTTCTTTTTTCTGATATGAATTTGTACTTACTGAATATAATGCCGAAATTATTGCAATAAAATTTAGCTTTCTGACAAATTGCCTTTCCGTATCTTTATAAAACCCGCCCGACTCAATTAATACTGTGCTTGTTCCTTTTTTTTGAATATTGTCGCCGAAAGCCGTCGGCATAAAATCATCGAAATAGCGTCCGATTTGATTCGGGATAAGTTTTTTTAAAATTTCGTTCATTTCGGCAATAAGCAGCATTGATTTTTTTCTGCTCTCATTGATTGTTTTTTCTTTATCGAAAGCCGGAGCAAGAAACGAGAGTGTTGCCGGAAATTTTGTATCTCCTGCCGAATACCAATTGTCTTGGTCATGCAGATTAAAGCCGAATTCGGGTTTTATTTTGTCTCTTAAGTTCATTAACAAATTTCCTTCGGGGCTTTCTAAACGCAAAGCATCTCGGTTAATATCAATATCTTGTGCATTTCGTCTTTGAAATCGTTCTGCACCGTCAGGGTTCAGCATAGGGATAAAATACAGTGTGCAGGAATTTAAAATTTGTTGTGCTTCATTTTTAAAACTTTCCGGATTTTCGAAGAAATTAAAAATATCAAAAAGAGCTGCCGTTGCCGTTGATTCGTCGCCGTGCATTTGCGACCAGAGCATTATTTTTATTTTCCCCGTGCCGATTTTCAGCATAAATATTTCTCGGTCTTCAAAAGATTTTCCGATTTCGGTAATTTTAAAAACATTCGGATTTCTCTTTTTTATTAAAGGTAAAATATCTTTGTGCTTAAACCTTCTGTGAAAAAGTGATTTTTCTTTATAAATTTCGTATTTTTCGTATAATTGTTCAGAAAACAGCATTTAAACCTATTAGTTTGTTAAAATAATTTCAATTCTTTTTCTTCCGGTTTATTTTTCTCTTTTATAAAATCAAGCCGAAATTCTGCCGATATGTTTCCGTTATTTTCCAATCGGTTTAATATCATATTGTAATATTCAGGGTGAATTTCACAACTAATAAAGTTCCTTTTTAATTTTTTTGTATGAATAATCTCGGATCCGCTGCCTCCGAAGTGTATAAAAACATCATCGTTTTCTTTTGTACTTGCTTTTAAAAGCAATTCAAACAAAGGCAAAGGGATTTGACACGAATGAAATGTTTTGTCTTTTGACACATTTTTAACCAAGTCGGCATATATCCACGAATAAGGCATTCTGCCTTTGTGTCCGGCTTCGATTCGCTTTTTTATCCGTTTATCTGTCGGATTTTGATAGGGTTGTGCTACCTGATTTTTATAAAAAAAATTGTTTTTGCTTTTAGTAGCATGCAATATACTCCGATGTGCCGTTGTGAATTTTCTCGGGCTGTGTCCTACATTTGAATTATATACCCATACGTATTCAAATACGTCATAAGCTGATTTATCTAAATATTTTACCCACAGATAAGCATTTTGTTTCGGATAATTAATGGTAAATAAGTTTCCTGTCGGCTTTAAGACACGCATACTTTCGCTTATTAACTCAACATACCAATCAATATATTCGTTCCATTTTTTTGTATAATTGTTACCGGCATAATTAATTCCTACGTTATAATCCGGATCACTGTATATCATATCAACACAATTATCCGGCATCTCCTTTAAGGTTTCAATTACATCTTTATTAAAAACTTTGTTTTTAAACTTTTTCGACAACATAGGTCAACGTTTTATAAGATTATATTGAGCATTTTTTATCAATTTGATACTTGTCATATCAACAGAGTCTTCAAATGTATATTTGTAAATTTTTATAACGGATTTTTCATCATCTCGTTTCCGTAATAAATAACAACAATTTATTTCATTAATTTCTAATTTGTTTTCTTTTTTAAGATTATAATAATATAAAAAAGGAAAATATAATTGGTAAACAGCAAAATTTTCGGGAAAATTATTTTTCCCTTCAAAAACAGTTACAATACCGTTATTTTCAGTTGTAAGGTCTATTTCCATTTGTAAATTTGAAGCTGTTATTTTTTCTTTTCCTATTGAATAATTCAATGTTGTTTTAGTTCGCCTTGCACCGTACATTTTAGGATTTGCAACAATGTCATCATACAAAAAATCATGAATAATTCTTTGATTAAATCCTACGGACAAAATATTACTTTCGCTTGTGTCAAATTCATTCAGAATACTTTGCCTATATTTCCAGTCAAAAATATTTTCTTCCGGAATTTCTTCAAATTTATGAAACCCTTTATCAATACCTTTTACAAATTTATGTTTCCCGCCTCCGAGATGAATTATAAAGTAATTTTCTTTCAGTAAAATATCAGGAAATTTATCCGTATTGTCAAGTTTTGTTGCATCAAACGGGTTTCCGAAACCTATTTTTTTGGAAATATTTCTGACCAAATCGTTATTAAATTCAAAACTATTCTTACTACGGCAAATTTTAAATATTTCCGTAATTACATCTTGTTTTTTGCCCATAATACAGCTTTAAAATTTGTAAATATATACTTTTCATTTTTTACGGATTATATTTAGAACCTGCAAGTATTTTCCTTTCATCTTTTTCTTCCATCAGCTCTTTTAATTTTAAATTATTGTTCTTCATATATTTTTCAACAATTTTATATCCTATGAAACTTCCCGCTCGGGGTGCCGATACGTCAGTAAAAACAGAAGTGTAAGGGGCATCATCGGTAAATTTTCTTATTTGCATATTATCCGATGTAAAAAGTAGTTTTTGTTCTGCAATATACGACCAAATTTTATTTTCGTATTTCTCTGCCCAGGCAAGTTGTCGTGCAGTATATCTCCATTTCAATGTATCCGGAGTTTCCGGCAGCATACAGTTAAGAAAATATTGGATTTTTCCTTCATATATCATTTTTTTCAAAAGAGTTGTTCCGTTTTCTTCATCATAAGGATATTCGGCAACGGCAACGGCTCGCATAATATCAACAGGTATCATTTCTTTAATCATTCTGCGTTTTTGATAATTACTCCAACCTACTCTGTCGTAAAAATAATAAAATTTCTTACCGAGATATTTATCCAAAGCCAAACCGGCAATTCCGTCAAGCGTTACAACCGAATATCCGAAAGAGGAGAAAAAAGTATAAATTTCGGGCACGGTATCTTGCGGAAAATAGTATTTATAATGTTGAAATGCTTTTTGAATTTCGGGAACTTGTTTTCGGTTAAAATCGGCAAAAGCCGAATCTAAAATATGCGGAATGTTTTCTGTTTTCCAATATCTGACAAACATATCCAAGTTTTCGGCATAATGTTCTTCTTCGGATGAGCCGATTTCAGTTATTTGATAATTAAACAGCTTAAAAAACTCTCCGTATTTTTGCCTGTAAAGATTTACATAAAAATCGGCACTGTCGGGATTAAATCTGAACAAATCTTTTTCAAAGTGTTTTACTTTTATGTCAACTTTAATGTCTGAAACATCAATTTTAAAATCATTGTTATTTTTACACGATGCAAAAGCGATTAAAGCTGCAATCGTAATAAATATAAGATTTCTTTTCATATTAAACGTTATTTAACAGGTGTCCAAGGTGCAGTTGTTCCTTTCCACTGTTTTTCATGACTTAAATCTACGGATTCAATAACAAAAGGGCGTTCTCTTGAAATTATAAATTCTAAAACTTCGGCAACATTTTCCGGCACTAAAATAGGGGAACCTTCGGGATCGCCCCAAGTATTAACTCCCCACGAATGGATTGTTGAAACTCTTATTTTTCCTGCAAGTTCGTTCCTTAAAACATGTGCAAACTGCATTATTCCGGCTTTCGTTGCCGCATAAACAGACTCTCCTTCTATTTGATTTTTTGCCGACATTGAAGACATAAAAACAATGTGCGGATTTTCACTTTTTTCCAACATCGGTATCAACTTTTTGGTTAGCAGTAAATGTGAATGAAGGTTTAAGGTTATCAGCTTGTCTATATCTTCATCTTTAAAATCGGCAAAATTTTCAAGAATCATAATACCGACATTATTAACCAGAACATCAAGCGTATCGGTTTCTTTTTTAAACTCTTCAATAAATTTGTTTACCTCATCTGTTTCGGAAAAATCATATCCGAAATAATGAGCTCCTTTAATATCTTTTTTAAATGAAGACAGGCTTGAAGCATGCAAAAACAGTTCATAATCTGTCGATAACCTTTTAGCTTCGGCTCTTCCTATACCTTTACTTGCTCCCGTAATCAAAATTTTTCTTTTCATATGCTTATTTTTATAATTATTATACGAAATTACATATTCTTTGTTACTTTATGAAATCTAAATTTCGTTTCAACCCTTTAAATTTTGTTCGTTTTACGGCAGATTTTTTAAATAATTTTTTGAAAGTTTCTTCTGTCATTTCGTGCCAGTCTTTTTTTGTCATTTCGAGTAAATCAGGATGCGGAAGAAACCGTTCTTCGTTATGAAAAAGCGGTTTTCGATTATACGGACAAACGTCTTGACAGATATCGCAACCGAAAACACGATTTTGAAATTTATCTTTCAGTTCTTCAGGTAAATTTCCTTTAAATTCAATTGTAAGATATGAAATACATTTGCGGGCATTCACTACATACGGCTCGGTAATTGCCTGTGTCGGGCAAGCATCTATGCAGCGTGTGCAGGTGCCGCAATAAGAATTCATCGGTTTGTCATATTCCAAATCCAAATCGATAATAAGCTCGCCGATAAAGAAAAAACTGCCTTGCCGAGTAAGCATATTTGAGTGTTTCCCTCGCCAAGCAATACCCGAAAGTTCAGCCCATTTTTTGTCAAAAACCGGTGCACTGTCGGTAAATGCTCTGCCGTTTACTTCGCCGATTTCATCATTTATAAACTGCATCAGTTTTTTCATTTTCTCTTTTAAAACAAAGTGATAATCTTCGCCGTAAGCATATTTTGAGATAACAGGTGCATCATTATGTTTTTGTAATTGCTGCGGATAATAGGGGTAAAGCAATGATATAACGGATTTTGCTCCTTCAACAAGCAGAGAGGGATTAAGGCGTTTGTCAAAATGGTTTTCCATATAAGCCATTTCACCGTTTGATCCGTTTTTCAGCCAATTTTCAAAATTTTCGACTTCTTCTTCCAAAAAACGAGCTTTTGAAATTCCGTAAGCAAAAAAGCCGAGACGTTTTGCCTCAGCTTTAATCATTTTTGAATATTTCAGCTTTTTTAAGTTCAATTTTTCAAAACCAAATTCTACAAAAATCCCAGTTCAAGCATTGCTTGTTCGCTCATCATTGATTTTTCCCAAGGCGGATCAAAGGTCAAATTTACATTTACTTTGTTTATACCTTCTATTGCTGCTATTCTGTCTCTAACTTCGGCAACCAGGCTGTCGGCAACCGGACAGTTGGGAGCCGTAAGAGTCATTGTTATTTCTACATTGTTGTAATCATCTATATCAATGTCATAAATGAGCCCTAAATCGTAAATATTTACGGGAATTTCAGGATCGTAAACCGTATGCAATACATCTGAAATTTTTTTCTCTGTCATTAATAATTCTTCATCCATTATCTTACTTTTTGGTTTAAAAAATCAAAACAAATTTTACAGCGGGTCTGCTGTTACCTGAAACGTAAAATCTATCTTTATATCTACGCTCTGTGTAAGGGTTTCTCTTGTTGTTACAGTTGTTCTTAGTTTATAGCTGTCTTTTTTTACGTATCTGTCCAGTGCTTCGGAAGTAGTTTCCAGTTCTATTGATTTTGCATCGCTTTGAACATCGTTATTCCAGGCAAGTTTTGTTTCGTCTTCTCCGTCGGCGGAAATATAAATTTCTATTGATTTCAGGAACGAAAAAGTTTTATCACTTGGTGAGGTAATAGTCAAAGCTAATCTCTTTAATATTATTTCTTTCACCAAATCAACTTTTGTATCGTTTTGAGCAAATTCACTTTCGGAATTTGTTGTTACGTCCGGGGTCGGAATCTCAACCGGAGATTCAAACGGGAAAGGATTTGCGTCAATTGTAATGTTTGTGTTGTCTGATATGTCAAATGTTAAAAGTTTATCACAAGAAAACATAAACAATGTTGCAATCAGAAATACCGATAAAATTACTTTTGTCTTCATAATTGTAAATTTAGAGTTTTTAAAATGTGATTAAATTTAGGATTCGTATTTTGCTTTAAAAGCCGTTGCATACGCTTTTATATTTTTTATCATTGAAACCAATCCGTTTGCACGAGTGGGTGATAAATTTTCTTTTAATCCGATTTTATCAAGAAAAAATAAATCCGTTTCTAAAATTTCATCAGGGGTTTTTCCCGAAAAAATCCGAATAAGCAAAGCAATAATTCCTTTTGTGATAATTGCATCGCTGTCTGCGGTAAAATATATTTTCCCGTCTTTGTATCCGGCATCAAGCCAAACCCTTGATTGACAGCCCTGTATTAAATTAGACGGTTTTTTATTTTTTTCATCGTAAGGTTCAAGAGTGTTTCCTGTTTCAATCAGATATTCATATTTATCCATCCAGTCGTCAAATACGGAAAACTCTTCTATTATTTCGTTTTGTATTTCTTGTGTTGTCATTTTTTATTTTTAAACTGTAAAAATTAATTATTCGGTATATTCTTCGATTTTTCTTCCGTTTAATTTTTGTACCGGTCTGAAATTATTATCTAAAATTTCTGCAAACTCTTCTAATTGCTCTTTTGAAGCAGACAGATTATTTTTTAATATATACCAACTGACAGTTTCGGAACACGGCGGAGTAGTGAGAGAGCCTTTGTAATAATAATAACTTTTATTTTCGGGTAATAGGCTCAGAATGTCAAATTTATCATCGGAAGTATATTCTCCTTCAGCTGTCGGGAAGTATTTCATATACAGTTTAAACAACTCATTTTCTTCTCCTTCTTCATAAAAAGCTGCTATAACAGCATAATTTCCGTCTTCTGACTGATGTACAAAATGTACTTCTGCCGGAAAATAATTTCCGTTAACGGTATGCTCGCTTGAAGTATGAAAATGGAACTGCAATAATTTATATTTTCTGTTGTTTATCGTAATATTATTATTTTCGCCCGAAATATTAAATTGTACTGTGTGAGAATTATTTATTATGTTTACTTTTGACTCTCCGTAATTAAATGTAATTGCAGCAAGATTACTGTTTTCAGCAATACTGTCTGTAATAATGTTAACGGGAGATTGAAATCTTCCGCCGCAATCCGAGAAGCCTTCGCATAAGTTTTTCCAATTTTCCGGACCGTCTTCTCCGCTGTGATGCGACCAGTGAACATCCTTACAGTCTTTTTTTGCTCTGTTTTAGTTTCCTGTTTCTTTTTTGATTCTGTTTCATTGCTTGTATTACAAGAAATAAAACTTAATAATATTATTAAAGCGGTTGTGTAAATTAATATTTTTTTCATTATTTTTATATTTTAATGTAATTAATTATTCTATAATGCTATAACAGCATATTTTTTACTTTTAAAAGTCCCTCATACAGTTTATCTATCTCTTCTTTTGTATTATACATTGCAAAACTTGCTCTTACGGTTCCGGAGATTCCGAAATTTTTCATTGCCGGTTCGGCACAATGTGCTCCGGTTCTGACAGCAATACCGAGTTTATCCAAAATCATGCCGACATCATAAAAGTGTATTCCGTCCAAAAGAAACGAAATTGCCGATGTTTTATTCTCGGATTTTCCGTAAACTGTTAAACCTTCAATCAAAGATAATTTTTCTTCGGCATATTTCAAAAGTTCGGTTTCATATTTTTCGATTTTTTTTATCCCGA
>CAMZKI010000171.1 GCA_947311125.1 uncultured Chlorobiota bacterium | reverse complement strand
TAATAATAAATAATATAATATTTTAACCGGTTTTAAAATCCGTCATTTTTTCGCATAAATTTGACGGATTTTTAATATTCACATTATATAAAATTAACACACAAGAAAATTATTATTGCGCGTACAGAATTTTATAAAAAGCAATAATTAAGCATACGGGTATTCCTATGTGCCGTTGAAAAGATTATAAAAATAAACACATGAAAATAAGAAAACCTTATGTTGCCGGAAAATTTTATCCGTCAGATAAAACAGAACTTCTAAATCTTATAGGCAGAATTCAGGAAACTGAAATTGATTTGATAAAACTGAATTTGGCAAAAAATAAAATACTTGGCGGGATAGTTCCTCACGCAGGCTACATTTATTCGGCATACCAAGCCGTACATTTTTTTGAGATACTGAAAGCAGCACAGCAAAAATTTGATACTTTTGTTATCGTAAATCCGAATCATACAGGTTACGGGAAAGAACTAAACCTTGACCCGAATGATGCATGGGAAACACCCTTAAAAACAAATAAAACAGATACGGAATTAAACGAGTTGCTGGAATTGCCCTATTCAGAAGAAGCTCATAAATATGAACATTCCGGTGAAGTTATACTTCCTTTGCTTCAATATTTTATTGATTATGACTTTAAAATTGTTCCTATAACAGTATCAGTTCAGAATTATTATAATGCACAATTTGTTACCGAAAGATTAAACAGGGCATCTTTAAAACTTAAGCGTAAAATATGCGTTATATCCTCAACAGATTTTTCTCATTATGTAAGCCCTGAAGAAGGAAAAAATAAAGACAAAAAGGCAATAAACGAAATCTTAAAAATGAACCCTGAAAATTTGATAAGAACCGTAACAGAAAACAAAATAAGTATGTGCGGATACGGACCCGTTGCAACATTGCTTGAATACGCAAATTCCGTTTCCGATTCGGCAAAAACAGAACTGCTTAAATACGGAAACTCAGGAGATATATACCCTTCTTCAAAAGTTGTTGATTATGCATCTTTTTTAATATACGAATAAAAATTTTTACATTTCAGACTTATGCAAAAACTGAACCTCCCGGAAGCGGATTTAAAAATTATTAAAGAAGAAGATAAACAAAAAGTTTTTGACATTATAAGAAAAAAATATGTTGTTCTTACACCTGAAGAGTATGTGCGTCAGCAATTTATACGTTATCTCATAAATGAAAAAAAATACCCGAAGGGCTTAATTTCCGTTGAAAAACAACTTAAGATTTATGATACGGAAAAACGAGCGGACATTGTTTTGTTCAATACCTCCGCAAAACCTGTTGTTATTGTTGAACTAAAAGCTCCGTCAGTAAAAATTACTCAAAAAGCGTTCGACCAGACAGCACGCTATAATATGAATTTTAAAGCCGACTACCTCATTGTTACAAACGGACTTAAACATTATTGCTGTAAACTGGATTATGGAAATAATACTTACAGTTTCTTAAAGGAAATTCCGAACTATGAGAATCTGTAAGCTTTATAACATTAAAACTTATTTCTTTTATGCTTTTAAAAACATTTTTTCCTGATATATATCATATACAAACATCCGGATAATATAAACTTTTGCAACATAAAATTTAATAAAATGAACTTATCACATATTGAACACCTCGGAATAGCCGTAAATAACATTGAAGAAGCAAAAACTTTTTTTGAAAATGTTCTCGGACTTAAATGTTATGCTGTTGAAGAAGTCAAAGATCAAAAAGTAAAAACAGCGTTTTTTAAGATAGGAGATGCAAAAATTGAATTACTTGAAGCAACTTCAGACGACAGCCCGATAGCAAAATTTATAGCTAAAAAAGGGCAGGGGATACATCATATTGCTTTTGCTGTCGATGATGTAAACAAATCATTAAAAGAAGCCGAAGAAAAAGGTATTCAACTTATTGATAAACAGGCAAGAAAAGGTGCTGAAGGTTTAAACATAGGATTTTTGCATCCTAAATCAACTTTCAGTGTTTTAACTGAATTTTGCGGAAAAAAATAATAAAAGCAAAACTTTTAAAAAAATACCGGATATGTCTCGTCAGGAAGAAATACAAAAACTAATTAACTTACGTGAAAAAGCTCGCCTCGGAGGAGGAGAGAAACGTATTGAAAAACAACATTCGCAGGGCAAATACACAGCACGTGAACGTATTGAAATGATACTTGATGAAGGAAGTTTCGAAGAATTTGATATGTTTGTAAAGCATCGCTCTCACGATTTTGGTCTCGAAAAACAACAATTTCTCGGAGACGGTGTCGTAACCGGGCACGGAACAATTGACGGCAGAATAGTCTACATATTCGCTCAGGATTTTACCGTTTTCGGAGGTTCACTGTCTGAAACTTATGCCAAGAAAATTTGCAAACTTATGGATCAGGCAATGTTAGTCGGAGCTCCGGTTATAGGTATTAATGACAGCGGAGGCGCACGTATTCAGGAAGGAGTAATGAGTCTGGCAGGTTATGCCGAAATTTTTCAGCGAAATATTTTGGCATCCGGTGTAATTCCGCAAATATCTGCAGTCTTCGGTCCTTGTGCCGGCGGTGCAGTATATTCTCCGGCTCTTACCGATGTCGTAATTATGAGCGATAAAACAAGTTATATGTTTGTAACCGGTCCTAAAGTTACGAAAACCGTTACCGGAGAGGACATTACAATCGAAGATTTAGGCGGAGCAACGGTTCACGCTACAAAATCAGGCGTGGCACATTTCAGAGCTGATGATGAAGATGAAGGTATTATGCTGATAAGAAAAGTTTTGGAATATCTGCCGCAAAACAACCTTGAAGACCCTATACAAACCGAGTGTAAAGACCCTATCGACAGAAAAGATGACATCCTGAACAAAATAATCCCCGAAAATCCTAACCAGCCTTATGATGTAAAAGATATTATTTATACAATTGTTGATGACGGTGAATTTCTTGAGTTCCACAGACATTATGCTAAAAATATAGTTGTAGGTTTTGTTAAATTTGACGGCAGACCGGTAGGTGTAGTTGCCAATCAGCCAAATTTTTTAGCCGGTGTTTTGGATATTGAGGCATCAAGAAAAGCAGCTCGGTTTGTTCGTTTATGCGATAGCTTTAATGTGCCCCTTTTAACATTGGTTGATGTTCCCGGATTTTTACCGGGAAGTGCACAGGAATACGGAGGAATTATTACACACGGTGCAAAATTGCTTTTTGCATACGGAGAAGCAACGGTTCCAAAAGTAACCGTAACCCTGAGAAAATCTTACGGAGGTGCTCACGACGTAATGAGTTGTAAACAGTTAAGAGGAGATATTAATTATGCTTGGCCCTCTGCCGAGATTGCCGTAATGGGTGCAAGCGGTGCCGTTGAAATTCTGGAAGGGAAGAATATTAAAAGCATTGAAAAAGAAGAAGACAGAATAAAATATATTTCAGAAAAAGAAGAAGAATACAAAAAGAAGTTTGCAAATCCTTATGAAGCAGCAAAGTACGGATTTATAGATGATATTATTGAACCTCGAAATACAAGATTCAGGATAATAAGAGCATTTAAAACACTTGAAAATAAAAAACTTATTAATCCGCCTAAAAAACATTCTAATATACCTTTATAAAAAAATACTATGGATTCATCAGCTTTTACTATTGCAGCAGTAGGGTATACCATTGTTTTTGCAGCTCTTGTCATTTTGTGGCTGATTTTTGCAAATTTGCCTAGATTATTAACATTTCATTTAAAATTTAAATCTAAAAAAAAGCAAGACGAACATAATTGTGAAAAAATCGGTGAATTTATAACCGGGCAGGAAAATGCGGCTATTGCAGCAGCAATTCATTTGTATTTCAGTCAATTGCACGATGAAGAAAGCACCTTAATGACAATTAAAAAAGTAAAGAAAGATTATACTCCCTGGAGCTCTAAGATTTATACCGTCAACGCATTCAGAAGAAATAATTTATAAAAAATGAAAAAATTCAAATTTAAAGTAAGAGGAAATAAATACGAAGCCGTAGTTAACAGCTTTGAAAACAATATTATTGACATTGATATAAACGGAACAAACTACAAAGTTGAACTTGAACAGGAACTTGTAAAACCAAAAACTCCTAAATTAGTCAGATCTAAAGTTCATACAAATAAAGAAGATGCTAAGATAAAAAGCAAAGTCGGCAAATTAGTAAAAGCTCCTCTCCCGGGCACAATATTTAAAATGAAAGTAAAAATAGGAGATGAAGTTTCTCCCGGAGATACGTTATTGATAATGGAAGCTATGAAAATGGAAAATAATATACAGGCACAAGTAGAAGGGAAAGTTAAAGCGATTATGATTAAAGAAGGTGATGCTGTTTTACAAAACGATATTTTGTTGGAATTAGAATAGGAACTGAGCAAAAAATAAAAATATAAGAAATCCGGTAATGAAAAAAATATTAACATTAGCAGCAGTTTTTACGATACTTTTCAGTATTTCTTATTTGTTTTTGCACGGAAAAACTCCGAAACAAAACTTGCAAAAAGACAGTATCGACTATGCATCTGTCCTTTTGAAAGGAAGATGGATGAATAAAGCAGGCGGCTACAAAATTTCCAACGAAACAGACGATACGGCAGAACGTTTTAAAGCATTTAAATTTAATTCGGACGGAACATTTGAGTTGGACTCTGCAAAACAAAAATATAACGGAACCTGGGAACTTAAGGGAAATAATATTTTGTTACGGTTTAAACCGAAAAAAGTTACTCACCTTTATCGAAATACCGACCCTAATAAAAGTTCAGCTAATTATTCTGCAGTTGATGAAATAGTCAATCTGTCCGACAGAACGGGAACTGTATCAGAAGATGAATTAAAATTGTCAGACGGCTTTATTTACAAGCAATACCCTGAAGCATTGTCAGGCTTATTTAATTTTTATGAATTTTCCGGTTTTGCAAATGTTCAGTGGGGACATATAATAATGATAATAGCAGGTTTGTTCTTCATATTTTTAGCAATAAAATACGATTACGAGCCCTTACTTTTAATACCTATAGGCGTAGGTGTCCTTATCGGAAATATACCTATGTTTCAGGTAGCCGATTTTAATTTAAAACTCGGAATTTATGAGCCCGGCAGCGTTTTAAATACCTTATATCAAGGGGTTACACAGGGGTGGTATCCGCCTCTCATCTTTCTCGGAATAGGTGCAATGACTGATTTTTCATCACTTATTTCAAGCCCCAGGTTAATGCTTCTCGGTGCTGCTGCACAAGTCGGTATTTTTGCGACTTTTCTTGGAGCATTATACTTGGGATTTGCTCCGCAGGAAGCGGGAGCAATAGGTATAATAGGCGGTGCCGACGGGCCTACGGCAATTTTTATATCATCCAAATTAGCAAACGGAATGAATGTTTTGCCTGACGGTACAACAGTTAAAAATCTTATAGGTCCTATTGCTATTGCGGCATACTCATATATGGCTCTGGTTCCCGTAATTCAGCCGCCGGTTATTAAACTTCTTACCACAAAAAAAGAACGACTTATAAAAATGAAACCGCCGCGTGCTGTTACCAAAACCGAAAAAATAATCTTCCCCATTGCAGGATTATTACTGACAGCTTTTTTAGCACCTACCGCATTACCTTTGCTCGGAATGTTGTTTTTCGGTAATTTATTGAAAGAAAGCAGAGTAACCGGCAGACTTGCGGAAACGGCAAGAACATCTCTAATAGATACAATTACAATATTGCTCGGAGTTACCGTAGGTGCTTCAACACAAGCCGATGTTTTTTTAACCAAAAGTTCTGTGCTTATTTTTGTTCTCGGAGCTGTTTCATTTGTAATAGCCACGGCAGGAGGAGTAATTTTTGCAAAAATTATGAATTGGCTTTCGCCGAAAGACAACCCCATAAATCCGATGATTGGTGCAGCCGGCGTTTCTGCCGTTCCTGACAGTGCCAGAGTAGTTCAGGTAGAAGGATTAAAAGCCGACCCGAACAACCACCTTCTCATGCACGCAATGGCTCCAAATGTTGCAGGTGTTATAGGCTCGGCAATAGCAGCCGGTATTTTACTGAGTTTCTTAATGTAGAAAACGTAAAATTAAAATTACTAACATATCCGATTATTTCTGCTAAAAAAGGAGTAATCGGATTTTTAATTTAATTTTCTTAGTGTCAGATGTTTACGCAGTTGTGTAGGTGCAATATTCATTAAAATACACAGAAAAGCTGTTCCCGGCGGTAATATTGTTAAAATTTTCATTTGGAAATAAGCACAAATATTATGTATTTCGCAAATTGAATAAGAATGTCTTATAAAAAGATTAAAATATTAAATGTATGGCGGAAAATAATAAGACGGCGGTATATTCTGAAGATACCATAAAAACTCTCGAGTGGAAAGAGCACATAAGAAAACGTCCCGGAATGTATATCGGAAAATTGGGAGACGGAACATCTCCTGATGACGGTATATATGTTCTTTTAAAAGAAGTTCTGGATAATTCCGTAGATGAATTTATGATGGGACACGGAAAAAAAATTGAAATAAAATTAGAAAACGGCGAAGTCAAAGTAAGAGATTACGGGAGAGGAATACCACTTTCAAAAGTCCTTGACGTTTCTTCAAAAATGAATACAGGAGCAAAATACGATTCAAAAGTTTTTAAGAAATCAGTAGGACTGAACGGGGTAGGTATTAAAGCAGTTAACGCATTATCTGAAAAATTCATAATCCGCTCGTTTCGCGAAGGTGAAATGAAAGAAGTCATATATTCAGGAGGCAGTGTAATTGAAAATAAAAACATAGTTAAAACAAACGAAAAAAACGGAACGGAAATAATTTTCAGTCCTGATAATAAGCTTTTTAAAGAATATCATTACTTGGATGATTTCATAGAACAAATGCTTAAAAACTATGTTTATCTTAATTCGGGACTCACAATAAAATATAATGATAAAGTTTACTATTCAAAAAACGGGTTGCTTGATCTGCTGAATGATAATATAAAAGAAGAACAAAGACGTTACCCGATCATTCATTTAAAAGGCAATGATATTGAAATAGCACTTACTCATGCCAATCAATACGGGGAAGAATATTATACTTTCGTTAACGGTCAGCATACATCCCAAGGAGGCACACATTTACTGGCATTCAGAGAAGCTGTGGTAAAAACGATAAGAGATTTTTACAAAAAAAATATTGATTTTTCGGATATCAGGACAGGGATAGTTGCTGCTTTAAGCATAAAAGTTGAAGAACCTGTATTCGAATCGCAGACAAAAACAAAACTCGGTTCAAAAAACATTGCTCCCGACGGACCGTCAATTCGTTCGTTTATAATGGATTTTGTAACTAAAGAATTAGAATTATACCTGCATCAAAATCCGCAAACAGCCGATGAACTTTGGAAAAAAATTCAGGAAGCCGAAAAAGAAAGAAAAGAAATATCAGGAATTAAGCAGTTGGCAAGAAAAAGAGCAAAAACAGTAAAAGTTCACAACAAAAAATTACGAGACTGTCGCGTTCATTTTAATAAAAACAAAACCGGAGCTGAAGAGTCTACTTTGTTTATCACCGAAGGAGATTCGGCAAGCGGCTCAATTACAAAATCTCGAGACGTAAATACACAAGCAGTTTTCAGTTTAAAAGGTAAACCTCTTAATACCTACGGTAAATCTAAAAAAATTGTTTATGAAAATGAACGCGACAGTCTCGTAATTTTTTGTTGTGAACTTTTACT
>CAMZKI010000170.1 GCA_947311125.1 uncultured Chlorobiota bacterium | reverse complement strand
TCGTATGAGATATTTTTTGAAAACATCATGCAAGTTATATTTGTATTCATCTAACGGTATAATAGTTTCTGAGTTGTTAAGAAAAAATAATTCCTTTCCTCTGTCATCATACGAAATGCCTATTTTGCAGAAACCGTCGGCATAGTAATTTATTAAAACAAATGTGTTTGTATTTGATTCTTTTTCGGAAATATAAAAAAACTCTCCGTCAAAATATTTTTTTAATGCTCCGGCAGTAAGTGTTTTATATTTTGATATGCTGTTTTTGAAAGTAAGTTTATCTTTATTTGTGTATTTATATTTTTTAATAATTTTCAAAAAAACAGTGTCTCCTGAATTTAAAATTACAAACTCTCTTGCGGTATCCTGTGAAAATAAGTCAGAAGTAAAAAAGAATGCCGGTAAAAAGAGGTACAGTAACTTTTTTGACATAATAATTTAAATAAGATTTGAACCAATCAGGTGAATAAATTCCTCTCTGGTTTTTGCATTGGTAAACGCACCGGTAAATGCCGAAGTTGTTGTAACCGAATTTTGTTTTTGTACACCTCTTATTCGCATACACATATGCGATGCTTCAATAACCACAGCAACTCCGAGAGGCTTTAATGTTTCTTCAATTGTATCTCTTATCTGCATTGTCAGGCGTTCCTGTACCTGCATTCGTCTTGAATATGCTTCTACAACACGTGCAATTTTGCTTAAGCCGGTAATGTATTCGTTCGGGATATAAGCCACGTGGGCTTTTCCGTAAAATGGCAACATATGGTGTTCGCACATCGAGTAAAGGTCAATGTCTTTTACAATAACCATTTCTTTATAATCTTCTTTAAATAAGGCACTTTTAATGATTTCTGCCGGGTCGCTGTTGTAGCCCTGCATCATAAACTGAACGGCTTTGGCAATTCTTACCGGTGTTTTTTCCAAACCTTCGCGCGTAATGTCTTCGCCTATTAATTTCAAAATTTCTTTATAATGCTTTGCAATTTTTACTGTAGCTTCATCATTCCAACTGTCAATCCTGACATATCCGAAATCTTCGTCAATACCGTTGCCTTTGCTTATTATTTTCATTTTTTGTATTTTTTAATAATTTTGTAAAAATAAAATAAATCGTATTTAAAAAAGTATTTTGAAAGAAAAATCGGAAATATTAATCGTTTTTGCTTCTGAACTTGAAGCGGAAAGTTTATTGAAAAAAATAACCGATGAGGCAATTAATCTTAATGAAGGGAAATTTTTTAAATTGAACAATACCTTGTTTGAAATTTTTATTTCAGGAATAGGAATCCCTCTGACAAGCTACTCTTTAACTAAAAAAATACTTTCCGAAAAATATAATTTGCTTATTAATGCCGGAATATGCGGCAGCTATAACGATGATTTGTGCATAGGCGATTGTGTAAGTGTTATCTTAGATGAATTTGCAGATTTAGGGATAACATATAAAGATAATTCTTTTAAAACATTTTTTGAAGAAGGGCTTCTGAAACCGGATAAAAAACCGTTCAGCAGCGGAAAATTATATAATCGACTGAAAAGCAACATTGATACCGAATTGCCGAAAGTTACCGCAATTACCGTTAACAACGTTTCCGGAAATAAGGAACAAATTGAATTTCGCAGAGAAAAATTTAACCCCGATATCGAAAGTACGGAAGGTGCGGCGGTGGCTTATGTTTGCATACAGGAAAAAATTAATTTTTTGCAAATAAGAGCAATCTCAAACAAAGTTGAAGAAAGAAATAAGAAAAATTGGGATATACCTCTTGCTTTGGATAATTTGGGCGATGAACTTTTTCGAATTTTGAAGAAAGTTTCCGCCGAAAACGAAAAAATTGTTATACAATGAAATTAACTCTCGGTTTTTCTACCTGCCCGAACGATACTTTTATTTTCGATGCCGCCGTTCATCATAAAATTGACACCGAAGGCATTGATTTTGAACTAATTCTTGCCGATGTTGAAGAGTTAAATCAAAAGGCATTTGAAGCAGAAATAGATATAACAAAATTAAGTTATCATGCTTATTTTTATGCCGCCGAAAATTATGTATTGCTTAATTCGGGCAGTGCTCTGGGAAATAATAACGGACCGCTTCTTATAAGTAAAAGAAAAATATATCCCGATGAGGTAAATGAACTTAAAATTGCGATACCGGGAAAATACACAACGGCAAATTTGCTTCTCGGTATTGCATATCCGCAGGCAAAAAATAAAATTCCTTATCTTTTTTCCGATATTGAAGATGCCGTTTTCGATGAAGAAACAGATGCAGGGCTTATAATTCACGAAAACAGGTTTACATACGAAGCAAAAGGGCTGAAAAAGATTATTGATTTGGGCGAATTTTGGGAAACAAAAACAAAAATGCCTATTCCTTTGGGCGGAATTGTTATTAACCGGAAACATCCGAAAAGTCTGCAAAAAAAAATAAGCCGTATCATAAAACGCAGTATCGAATATGCTTATAAAAATCCGGATTCAAGTTTGGAATATATCCGGCAATATGCACAAGAAATGGATGCCGAAGTGATGAAAAAACATATTGATTTATATGTTAACAAATATTCGCTTGATTTGGGCAAAACCGGAAAACAAGCAATAAAAACACTGTATTCCGAAGCTGTTGAAAGAAATTTGGTGCCTGAAATTAATTATCCGATTTTTATTGACTAAGCATTAATCGTTCAATGTCTTCAATTTCAATGGGTTCGTCGGCAAGTAAATCAATTTGCCCGTTTTCGGTAACGAGAATATCGTTTTCTAAACGTATGCCGAAACCTTCTTCTTCAATATAAATTGCCGGTTCGCAGCTTAAAACCATTCCCGGCTTAAAAACGGTATCTTTTGTGCCGACATCATGTACGTCTAATCCCATAAAATGCGAATTTCCGTGCATAAAATACTTCATCCGAACAGTATCTCTTTTTTCTTTGTCTGAAATTTCCGATTGTTTTGCAAGTCCGAGATTTACAAGCTCTTTTTCGATTAATCGGTTTACCTCTTCGTTAACTTTATTTATCGTATTTCCCGGCTTTATCAATAAAGTTGCTTTTTTCATAACACGCAAAACAATCGGAAATTTCAGACAAAGAAAAAAGAGATACTGTTCGGATGAAGTATTTTATGCACGGAAATTCGCATTTTATGGGATTAGACGTACATGATGTCGGCACAAAAGATACCGTTTTTAAGCCGG
>CAMZKI010000169.1 GCA_947311125.1 uncultured Chlorobiota bacterium | reverse complement strand
TAATTATCTGTCAGCAAAATAA
Organism: uncultured Chlorobiota bacterium; assembly: GCA_947311125.1. Lineage (GTDB taxonomy): Bacteria > Bacteroidota > Bacteroidia > Bacteroidales > JAADGE01 > JAADGE01. The sequence continues at coordinate 9,886 of CAMZKI010000169.1, read as the reverse complement.
TTTCTGAAACAGCAGATTTTGTCTGAGGGGGAATATTTAACATTAAAATTTCTTGTTCCGTTTGTTTTAAGTCTCCTATTATGCCGGAAGTTAAGTTTCCTCTTATAAAAAGTTTATGTGTTAAATATTCCCCCTCAGACAAAATCTGCTGTTTCAGAAATTATTTTGCTGACAGATAATTACATATTGTCCGGAGATGAAAAAAATTATTCTGAGTTTCTGAAGCTTTGTAATAAACTTTTAAAAGCACAACCGACAATTGAGAATGATACCGTGGCAGAAAATCGAAAAATACCTGCCTCTGAGTTCGATAAGATTTTACAGCTATACAAAACAAACTTTACTGCACTGGTAAGAATAAACAATCTGACAGGACAAAGACACGATGAAGGTTTGTTGGGGAAATTGAGAACACTAAGTCAAAATACAGATTCAGAAATTGACAGTCTTTACAATAGTATATTCGAAGTTAAACAAACAGCACAAAAGCAAGCGATTATTGCAGTTATAATATTTTTTACCCTCATAGGTCTTATTTTCATTATATTATTTAAAAGGTTTTCAAACTCGGTAGTAAAACCCTTAGAAGACATAAAGAACTATATAAAACCATTAAGTCTGGGAATCTTTCCTTCCGAAAAACTTAAAGTAGAAGGGAAAAATGAAATAGCCTCAATTTCTGAATATACAAATAACTTAATTGACGGACTTGAAAGAACATCTAAGTTTGCACAAGAAATAGGCAAAGGAAATTATAATATCGACTATAAGCCCTTGAGTGAAAAAGATGCCTTGGGTAATGCTTTACTCGAAATGAAAGAAAATATTGTCAAAACAGCGGAGTTAGAAGAAAAGAGAAAGAAAGAAGACGAAATAAGAACATGGACAAATGAAGGGCTTACAAAATTCAACGATATTTTACGACAAACACAGGGTAATATACAAGAAATGTCATCAAAAGTTATTTCCGAACTTGTTAAATTTATAAATGCAAATCAAGGCGGAATGTTTGTTTTTAGTGACGGTGAAGAAGATAAGTATCTTGAACTTACCGCTGCCTATGCATACGGAAAAGAAAAAAAGAAACAAAAAATAATATACCCCGGAGAAGGAATGGTAGGAATGGTTGCTTTGGAAAAGAAAACTGTTTATATGACAGAAATACCCGAATCGTATATAACAATAACGTCCGGTTTGGGAGAAGCCGTTCCGAGAAGCCTGCTTATAGTACCGATGATTACCGAAGAAGAAATAATCGGTGTCATTGAGTTGGCATCTTTTTACGAATTAAAACAACATGAAATAAATTTCGTAGAAATATTATCTAAAACAATTGCATCATCTCTTGCTGTAACAAGAATTAATCAAAGAACGGCAATACTTCTTGAACAATCGCAAAAACAAGCAGAATTAATGAAGATTCAGGAAGAAGAAATGAGACAAAATTTTGAGGAGTTGCAACAAGCACAAGAAGACTCTGCTCAAAAAGCAGCACAAATGGCAAGTATTCTGGCTGCTATTGACACCTCATCTCTTGTCAGCGAAATAGACTTAAACGGAAATATTACTTCAGTAAACAGAGGGCTTATTGAATTGTTAGGAGTTGATGAAAATACATTAACGGGTATAAAGCTGAAGGATTTTATTCACACGGAAACAGAACAGGAATTCAATGAATTTTGGCAACGTTTAATAAACGGACAAAATGTTCAACGTAATGAACATATTACAATAAATGATAAAGAATTTTGGTTTGCAGCTGTTTATGCTCCGATAATTGACGATTCCGGTAAGATACTTTATATTCTTTCAATTGCAAGTGATTTAAGTGAATCCAAGAAATTGGAAACAGAACTTAAAGAAAGAGAAAAGCAACTGAGAAAAACACTTGAAGAGGTTGAAAAAGCCCATAAAGAAGCTGAACGCAAGCAGCACATTCTTGAAAATACAAACGAAATGCTTAAAGCAAACGAAAAGACATTACAATCTGCCGTTGAAAGTGCGATGAAACAAAGAAAAGAACTTGCTAAAAAAATAGATGAAATCGCAGAAAAAGAAGCAGAAACAAACAGCTGGCTTGAGGGTATAAATCAAACAAATATCGTTGCCGAATTTGACCTTGAAAGAAACATCCTTAACGTAAATCATATTTTTGAAAAAACATTCGGGTACAAAAAAACAGAAATAGAAAAGCTAAAACACGATATTTTGGTTTCCGAAAACATTATAAAAACAGAAGAATACGCAAAAAGGTGGGAAAAACTGAAAAGAGGAATACATATAAGCGGAACATTTAGTTTTAAAGCCAAAAATAATCAGACAGTTTATATACAGGGAACCTATACGGCAATTAAAGACCATAAAGGGAAAACAATAAAAATATATCTTGTCGGTTTCGACACATCGGACCTGATTAAAAAATCCGAAGAACTTAAAGCTCGGGAAACAGAACTTTTCTTTCAGGTAGAAGAAATGAAACATCTTCAGGAACAATCCTTAAAATTAGAAGAAGAACTTACAAAACAAGCCATAGAACTTGCAGAAAGTGAGGCTGTCGAAAAAAGTAAAGCAGAAGGGATAAACAGAACAAATATTGTCGCAGAATTTAATACAGAAGGGAAAATAATTTTTACAAACCAAAAATTTGATGAAATATTCGGATATACAGAAAAAGAACTGGCAGGAAAACATCATAATATTTTAATCACGGATGATTTTGCAAATTCAAACCAATATAAACAAGCATGGGAGTCTCTTACGGAAGGTAATTACGTGAGCGAGACTTTTGCCTTTCTTAACAAAAAAGGAGAAGTGCTTTTTATACAGGGTACATACACTCCGATAAAAAACTCTGACGGTAAAGTAATTAAAATTTTGCTTGTCGGTTTCGACAATACAGAACTTATGAAAAAGGCTGAAAAACTTAAGTTGTTGGAAGAAAAGCTTAAAAACAAATAAAACAGGAAATATACAAAAAATCTTTTTACACAGTTATTTTTCGGCAGTTCATAGCATAGCAATAAAATTTCGTAAATTTACATAGGGTAAAACCGCTTTTACTTATCATAAAGATAAACAAATCATTATTTATCCTTTTTAATCTTTACGTTATGAATAATTTAAAATCATTGCTCAAGGGAATTGTAACAATACTTATTGTATTATTTGCCGTCTCGTCTTTTTCACAAACACTTACCCTAAAAGACTATATCCGAATAACCGGGAAAATAGTAGATTCCGAAACCGGAATGCCGATTGCCTTTGCAGCCGTAACTGTTGATAATACACAAACAGGAACCGTTGCCAATACCGAAGGCGAATTCACAATTCAGTTCGAAAAATCTGTTAATGCAAAATACCTGTCTTTTAAATATATCGGATATAAAAACAAAAAAGTTGCGATAAAAAAAATTCCGCAAAAAAACTTTACGGTTGAATTAAGTCCGTCTGTTATTTCCATAGACGAGGTCATTGTTCGTCCCGGAGATGCAGAAGTGCTGATTAAAGAGGTTTTGGCTAAAATCCCTGAAAATTACGGGAACAAAGCATATAAAGAAATGGCATTTTACAGAGAATACGTAAAAAAGAAACGCAGGTATGTTTCTGTATCCGAAGCAGTAGTAGAAGTCTACAAAGCCCCTTACGATAAAATTATATCCGAAGATGCCGTTAAGCTTTATAAAGGCCATAAAAGTGCCAAAGTTAAAACACAGGATACCCTTATTATGAAACTCAGAGGCGGACCGAAAACAGCCCTTATGCTCGACATAGCCAAAAACCCTGATATTTTGTTTTCAGAGGATTTTCTCGGATTGTATGATTTTCGAATATCTAACATTACCAATATAAACGACCGACAAAACTATATCTTGTTGTTTAAGCAAAAATCAAACCCTGAGTACCCTCTTTTTAACGGTAAATTATATATTGACATTAAAACTTTGGCAATAACTGCTGCCGAATTCAGCCTTAATTTAGAAAACCCGGAAGCGGCAAGCAGAATTTTTGTTCGTAAAAAACCGTTATTTATGACAATTCGCCCTGTTAACACAAAATATCTTATAAACTATGCAGAAGATAACGGAATATATTATTTTTCGCATGCAAGAGGTGAAGTTGAATTTGAAATAAAATGGAAAAGAAAACTGTTTAAATCTCATTACTCCGTTATGACAGAAATTGCAATAACAGACAGAACCGATAAAAACGTGCAAAAAATTCCGAGAAGTAAACAATTGAAATCAAATATTATCTTTGACGAAAAAGTTGTTCCGTTTTCCGATAAAGATTTTTGGGGAAAATATAATACCATAAAACCGGAGGAGTCAATAGAAAAAACAATAAAAAAATACGGCGTAAGGCTTAAAATTCAGGAAAATTAATATAAATGTCTTAAAAATCGGATAATCAACAAATTGCAGTTTAGCCGGTTTTTTAATTTTTTACAAGTTGGATAATCTAAACCTGAAAAATATAAACATACAAGACTTTGAAAAACTTTTCAAAAAATATTATGCCGAACTGTGCGGATACGCAGTTAAATATACAAAAAACAAACAGTCTTCCGAAGAAATCGTGCAAAACGTATTTTATAAAATATGGGAAAAACGCTCTTTTATAAATGTAAAAATATCGGTAAAAGCATATCTGTATGTTTCTGTCAGAAATTTGTGTCTGCAAAAAATAAATCGCGATAAAATTACAGATACATATATGAAGTATCTTGACGAACAAGATAATACGGAAATAATAACACCATACGATTCTTTTATTTTTAACGAAACAAAAGAAATATTCAATGATGTTTTAAATTCGTTATCTCAAAGGTGTTCTGAGATATTTATTTTAAGCCGTTTCGAGGGTTTAAAATACGCCGAAATTGCGGATAGGCTTGAAATATCGGTAAAAACTGTTGAAGCAAACATAAGTAAGGCTTTGAAAATTTTCAGAACCTATTTTCCCGAATACAGCTGAAAAACTATGACACACAGAGAAGATAAAATAATTAAAAATTTCATAACCGGTAAATTAAACAATGCCGAAAGAAAAAAGGTTGCCGAAATTTTAACACAAAGTACCGAAAATTATAATAATAACACATCTGAAAATTATGAATTTAATACCGGTGCGGCATGGAATAAATTTAAGCAAAAAAACAAAATTATAAACTCCGACATTTCTGAAAAAAAATCGAAAAAGCAATATTTTTTTAAAGTTGCGGCAGTTTTAACAATACTTATAAGCTTGTCGTTAAGTTATTATTTTATGTCAGATGCCGGTAAACACACAATTTCGGTTAAAGCTAAAAATGAAATAAAAGAAATTACCTTGCCCGACGGGTCTGTCCTGACACTAAACATTAATTCTGAAATAAAATATCCGAAAAAATTTTCTGAAAACGAGCGGTCGGCAGAATTTGAGGGTGAAGGATTTTTTATTATAGAAAGAAATAAACAAAAACCGTTTAAGATAAAAACCGGCAATTCGGAAATAACGGTAAAAGGAACCTCCTTTAATGTTAACACAAAAAAAAACAAAACAGAAGTTATTGTTGCATCAGGCAAGGTTGAGCTTAAAACAAAGCAAAAAAAAATAATTCTTAATATCGGAGAAAAAGGAATATCGGAAAAAGGCTTTTTACGAAAAACTGTTGTAAAAAACCAAAACTACATAGCTTGGAAAACACATTTTTTCAATTACGAAAACGAAAAACTTAAAAATATTGTTTCTGACATTAACAAAGTTTATAATGTAAATATCAGTTTCAAAAATCCCGGAACAGGCGAAATCGTAACAGGAAAAACAACCTTTGACAATTACGACATACAAACAATTGTTAAACTTATTTGCGAAACACATAACTTAAAAGCCGAAATAAAAGGAAAAAATATTATATTGTCGTATTAAACTTAATTAGTATGAACAAGACGGCATTAATACTTGTTACGCTTTTCGTATCATCGTTTTTTGTGTCTTTTTCTCAGAGTCCTGTTTCAAACATAAAGGTTTCGGTTAATTTTAAAAATAAAGAGGTTAATGATGTTTTAGACGTTTTGAGTAAAAAAACAGGATATTATTTTTCTTATGATGCCGAAGTGTTACCCGGGAACAAAAAAGTAAGTATAACGGAACGCAATATATCTCTTAAAAATCTTTTAGATTCCGTATTTCAAAATAATGTCGACTACAAACTTTTCGGGAATCACATAATTATTGCAAAACAAGATTTCTCGGAAAACCATAAACAAAACAACTGTATAGTCTATACAGGAAAGGTAATTAATGCAGAAACAAGGGCTGTTGTTCCGTTTGCTTTTGTCGGGATATTAAACACAACAAAAGGAACCGTTACTAACCAAAACGGAGAATTTACCCTAAACATTCCGGTTTCTCTGAAAGATTCCGTTGTTTATATTTCGCACATAGGATATAAAAATTTCAGTTGCAAAATACAAGAAGACAATTGTCCGGAAATTATAAAACTGAGTCCTCGATACATTTCAGTAGAAGAAGTAATAATAAGAAGTAAAAACCCGCGAAAAATAATCAGCAACCTAAGCTTAAACATTAAAAATAACTATTCACAAAAGCCTTTCATAATAACATCTTTTTACAGAGAAGGTGTTACCGAAAAAAAACAAATAAAAAATTATTCAGAAGCCGTTTCGTATATTTACAAAACACCTTACAAACCTACAATTTCAAGTGATAAAATAAAGGTTTTAAAGTCAAGAAAAATTACAAACACGAAAGCAAACGACAGCCTGAAAGTAAAACTTCAAAACGGTTTGTATGCAAGTATGCAGCTTGATATTATAAAAAATATGTTTGATTTTATTACATTAAACAAAATGCAGTATTTTGACTATCAGCTTGCTGACATTACCGAGCAAAATGGCAATTTGTTATATATAGTTGACTTTAAGCCGCATAGCATCAAAAAAATACCTTCTTATGAAGGGAAACTATATATTGATAATAAAAACTACGCACTTATAAAAGCAGAATTCTCAATAAATCTTAAAAGAAAAAATCCGGGAGTAAACTTTACGGTTAAAAAAAGTAAAAACTATTCCGTTATACCTGTTTCTGCCGAGTATTCCGTGAGTTACAGTCAATTTTACGGAAAATACGTAATAAATCATGTCAGAGCAGATATTGTATTCAAAATCAGGAAAAAAGGAACCATGTTTAAAACCAAATACAGAACTTTTTTTGAAACTGCAGCAATTGACTATAACTTTACCGATGTCAAAAAATTTGAGAGGCAGGAAATTCTGAAAAAAAATACGGTTTTTGTAGATAACAATTACATATATGATGCTTCTTTTTGGGGAAACACAAATTTTATTTCACCCGAAAAGCCTGTAAAAAATGCCCTAAATGACATAAAAGCTAAAATTATACTGAAAAAATAAAAACCCTTAACAGTTTTTTACTCCATTCCGGAGGCTTTCAGTTTTTCCGTATTTTCGGCTATCTGCAGTTTCTCAATAATCTCGCTTATATCTCCGTTCATTATGTTCTGCAAATTATAAAGTGTAAGCTTTATTCTGTGGTCGGTAACTCTTCCCTGCGGATAATTATACGTTCTGATTTTTGCCGAACGGTCGCCGCCCGAAACCATAGTTTTTCGTTTCGAAGATATTTCGTCAAGATATTTTTGATACTCCAAATTATAAAGACGGGTTTTCAGCTCCTTCATTGCCTTTTTCAGGTTTTTGATTTGCGATTTTTCATCTTGGCAGGTAACAACGATTCCTGTAGGAATATGTGTCAAACGAATTGCCGAATATGTTGTGTTTACAGATTGTCCTCCGGGTCCCGAAGAACAGTAAGTGTCTTTTCTTATGTCCGATTCGTTAATTTCAATATCAATATCTTCCGCCTCCGGCAAAACAGCTACGGATGCTGCCGAAGTATGCACTCTGCCTTGTGTTTCCGTTTCCGGAACACGTTGAACTCGGTGAACTCCGGATTCGTACTTTAAAATACCGTAAACACCGTCTCCCGAAACTTGAAAAACAACTTCTTTATATCCGCCCTGTGTTCCTTCATTTATGTTATTAACCTCAACTTTCCAACCTTTCATTTCACAGAACTTAAGATACATTCTGAATAAATCTCCTGCAAAAATACTGGCTTCATCTCCGCCGGTTCCGGCTCTTATTTCAACAATTGCATTTTTATCATCTTCGGGATCTTTCGGCAAAAGCAAGATTTTAATATCTTCTTCAAGCTCCTCCTTTCTTGCAGACAGGCTCTCTATTTCATCTTTCGCCATTTGTCTCATTTCTTCATCGTCTTCTTCCGAAAGCAATGCTTTTGACGATTCAATGTTTTCCGTAATATTTTTATACTCCTTATATGCAGTTATAATAGGTTCAAGGTTTTTATACTCCTTATTTAATTTGACATAATTTTCTTGGTCTGAAGCAACCGAAGGGTCTGATAATAGCCGTTCTACTTCTTTATATCTGTCAAAAACCCCTTTCAATCTGTCTAAAATCATATTCTTACTCATAGTTCTGTATTTCTTTTCGTTTCGATGCAAAATTATAAAATATAAAAATAAATCTTTCATTATATTCGAATAATCACCGGATTTATTATTTTTGTCTGGTTTCAATAATAAAAATTTAACACATAAAAAATCAAAACTATGAGATTCGGAAAAACAACAAATCCCGTATTATCGGAAAATCGGTTTAAAAACATACAGGCACAAGCCGGAGTATTTACGGAACAAATGACACTGAACGGAACCGTAAACAAAACACTTTTAATGTTTTTACTGCTTCTTATAACAGCCGGCTTATCTTGGAAAATGACTTCAGCAGGAACTGTCAATCCTATGATATTAATTTGGGGCGGAGCAATCGGAGGTTTAATTCTGGCTGTCATAACCGTAATGAAACCGGAAAAATCACCGATAACCGCACCGATTTATGCCTTATTGGAAGGTTTCTTTGTCGGAGCAATATCGGCAATGTATTCCGGGTTTTATGACGGAATTGTTATGCAAGCTGTAGGATTAACCTTGTCAATCCTTTTTGTTATGCTGATTTTATACAGAACAGGGGTAATTAAAGCAACTCCTAAATTTAAAAAAGGAATTATCATAGCAACGGGAGGTGTTGCATTATTTTACATTCTTAATTTAGTTGCTTCGTTTTTCGGGGGAGGCGTAAGCCTTTTTAATCTCGGAATTGTCGGTATAGGAATATCTCTGGTTATTGTTGTTATTGCTGCTATGAACCTAATTCTGGACTTTGATATGATTGAAAAAAGTATAAACACCGGGCAGCCTAAATATGTTGAATGGTTTGCCGGCTTTGGCCTTATGGTTACCCTAATTTGGCTATACTTAGAAATTTTACGCTTATTGGCATTACTTTCAAGAAGATAAAACCGGCTATGATAAAAAAATATAAAATACTGTTTCTTATTCCTGCGTTTCTATTGACCTTTTTTTCTTGCAATACAACGAAATCCGTAAAGTCGGACAGTTACGGCAGCGAAAGCAAAACAGAAATTCAACGAGATAAAATAGTTAACTATGCCAAAAAACAATTAGGTGTAAAATATACTTATGCGGGAAATACCCCTAAAACCGGATTTGATTGTTCCGGATTTACAAAGTATGTTTATTCCCATTTCGGTTACGATGTTCCTCGCCGCTCTGTTGATTATACGAATATTGGAAAAAAAATAAGCATAAAAGACGTAAAAAAGGGAGATATTTTACTTTTTACAGGCAGTAATAAGCACAAAAGAGTTACCGGGCATCTTGGCATAGTTGTTTCAAATAAAAGCGGGACAGTTAAATTTATTCATGCATCATCTTCAAGAGGAGTGGTTATTTCCGATTTAAGCGTAAGCTATT
>CAMZKI010000168.1 GCA_947311125.1 uncultured Chlorobiota bacterium | reverse complement strand
ATAATTTATACAATTTGCCCCGTATTCAGCAGCCTTTTTAATTACTTCAATCGTAAGTCGCGAATCATCAGTTTTGTATTCGTAATATAATGCACCTGATTTTAATATAGGGCTCTCAATAAGAGGTATCAGATTTACCACCTCTTCTTTTGAGAGCATTTTCTTTTGTTCTGTTTTTTTTACTCCGGCAAGAAAATCATATACATACAATGCCAGAGAAGTAGTAAATTCGCCGAGATTTCCGTCTTCAATTATCGGCAATATCATTTTCTCCGGTATCACTATATGAGCTGCATTAGTATGAACTATTTCACGTTCCCGCCCCACCTCTCTTACCAGACCAAGCTCCAAATGCTCTAAATACCTTAATCCGCCGTGCACTAATTTTGTAGATCTGCTGCTTGTTCCGGCGGCAAAATCCTGCATTTCAATCAGAGCAACCTTCATTCCCCGAGTTACTGCATCCAAAGCTATGCCTGCACCTGTTATACCTCCGCCTATTATGAGTAAGTCATATTCTGTTGAAGCTAACTCTTCAATCCTCTCCTTACGCTTTAAGTTTGAAAAAAACATATATTTTAAGTTTAAGAAAACAAAAGTATTTCTTTTAATTGAAAAACGGGAATTTTTCCTGAATTTATCTTAATTAAAATATATTTTGGAAACAGGCAAAAAAATACTAATTTTGGTATGTTTTTTAACATAATTTAATCTTGTAATAATGGAAATAAAAAGAACCTTCGATTTTCTTGACAATGCTTTAGAGAAATTTCCTAAAGATGATGCATTTTCCGTAAAAAGAAACGGTAAGTTGGAAAAATACAGTACGCAATACATAAAAGAAAAAGCCGATATGTTCAGTTGCGGACTAATTGAACTCGGCTTTAAAAAAGGCGATAAAATAGCAACAGTTTCTAACAACCGACCGGAATGGAACATTGCAGATTTCGGAATGGAACAAATAGGGGTAGTACACGTTCCTGTTTACCCTACAATAGGAGAAACAGAATACAAGCACGTTCTTTCACACTCAGACTCAAAAATGCTGATTATTTCTTCAAAGGAACGATACGACTTTATCAATCCCATTGCGAAAAAAACAGATAATATAAAATACATTTATACATTCGATAAAATTGAAGGTGTTCCGTCTTTTGAAGAAATACTTAAACTCGGAGAAAAAAACAAAGAAAAACATAAAGACACGTTAATAAAAATGAGAGATGATGTTAAAGAAGACGACTTGTCATCAATAATTTACACATCCGGAACAACCGGTCTTTCTAAAGGGGTTATGATGACTCATAAAAACTTTGTAAGTAACGTTATTGATTCATCAGTTGCCGTTCCTAAAGATGCCGAACTCGGAATAAGTTTCCTTCCTTTAAATCATGTTTTTGAAAGAATGATTAACTACCTGTATATTTATTTAGGCATAAGAGTTTATTATGCTGAAAGTATGGAAACTATCATTGAAAACATACAAGAAGTTAAACCTCATTTATTTGCAGCAGTTCCTCGTATATTTGAAAAACTTTACGATAAAATATACAGCAAAGGATTAGCATTGAAAGGTTTAAAAAAAGCAATATTCTTTTGGGCTCTTAAGGTCGGGGAAAAATATGACGAGACTAAAGATATGGGAGCATTTTATAATTTCAAACTGAAAATTGCAAACAAACTTGTTTTCGTAAAATGGAGAGAAGCCCTCGGCGGACGAATAAAATGTGTCGTTTCCGGCGGTGCGGCTTTGCAACCTCGTTTAGCACGTGTTTTCGGAGCGGCAGGCATCCCGGTTTTAGAAGGTTACGGGCTTTCTGAAACTGCGCCGGTTATTGCTGTTAATCGCCTCGGAAATGTCCGGGCAGGAACGGTGGGAGAACTATTGGAAACTGCACAGGTTAAAATTGCAGATAACGGCGAAATATTATTCAAAGGTCCTAATTTAATGCCCGGATACTATAAAGACCCTGAAAAAACAAAAGAAGCTATCGATAAAGACGGGTGGTTTCATACGGGAGATACCGGAGAATTAGACGGAAGAGTGCTTAAAATAACAGGAAGAACAAAAGAAATATTTAAACTTTCAACAGGTAAATATGTTGCACCCGAACTTGTTGAAAATAAAATGAAAGAATCTCCCTTTATTGAACAAATTATGGTTGTAGGCGAAGGAGAAAAATATACCGCTGCAATTATATGTCCTGCATTTGAACATTTACACAATTGGGCTGCATTGCACAACATCAGCTTTAGAGAAAATTACGAACTTATAAAGAACGAAAAAGTAATAAAAAAGTTTGAAGACGAAGTTGAGCGACTTAATCAAAAATTAGATAAAGCTATGAGAATTAAAAAGTTCTCATTAGTATGCAGTGAATGGACTCCGGAAACAGGAGAACTGTCTCCGACACTTAAGCTAAAACGTAAAATTTTAATTAAGAAATACAAAACTAAACTTGACTATCTTTACGGATACACTGAAGACGAGGGGTTTATAGAGCATTAAATCGGTAATGACACATATAAAGGTTTCGGATTTTCTTTCATTTCTGAAACCTTTTTTTATTTTATGACGTATGCTTATAATATACTGTATCAGGTAATTTTTTTTTAAAAAAACAAATACCGTATACTTTTTAAGTTTGTTTTTTAAAAATAATTACGTATCTTTTATCAAGTATAAACATTAAATTTAACAAACTATGGAAATAAAGAGAACATTTGAATTTATAGAATACGCACTGGCAAATTACCCGAAAGACGATGCTTTTTCCGTAAAAAGAAACGGTAAATGGGAAAAGTTCAGCACTCAAGACATAAAACAAAAAGCAGATTTTTTCAGTTCAGGATTAATTAGTTTAGGATTTAAAAAAGGTGATAAAATATTGACAATCTCAAACAATCGCCCCGAATGGAACATTGCCGATATAGGAATGGAGCAAGTCGGTGTTATACACGTACCTGTTTACCCCACAATGGCAACATCAGAATACAACCATATAATAAATCATTCCGATGCAAAAATGATTATTACGGCAAAAAAGGAACATTATGAAAGAGTTAAAGATGCTCCTGTTATAACGAACAAAAATATTCCTGTTTATTCTTTTGAAAAAACAGATGCTCCCGGATTATTTAATGATATTCTGAATACAGGAAAAAAAGATTTTGAACAAAACAGCGGAAAGCTTCAACAGATGAAAGCAGATATAAACGAAAAAGATATCAGTTCAATAATTTACACGTCCGGAACAACAGGACAACCGAAAGGCGTAATGCTTACACATAAAAACTTCATTTCAAATGTTCTTGCTCAAGTTTGTGTCGTACCGGAAGGAGTAAGCAAAGCAATAAGTTTTTTACCGCTTAATCATGTTTACGAAAGAAGTTTGAATTTTTTATATACATATTTGGGAGTAAGCATATATTATGCAGAAAGTCCGGAAACCCTCGTTGCCGACATACAAGAAGTAAAGCCGGAAACTTTTGCAACGGTTCCCAGACTTCTTGAAAAAATTTATGATAAAATATACGAAAAAGGAAGAGATCTTAAAGGTATTAAAAAAAGTATTTTTTTCAGTTCTTTACGCTCAGCACAGAAATATGAAGGAAATAAGTCTTCAAATATGTTTTTAAAAGCAAAATTAGCCTTTGACAACAAACTTGTTTTTGATAAATGGAGAGAAGCATTAGGAGGAAATATAAAATTGATAGTTTCCGGCGGTGCAGCTTTACAACCAAGACTCGCCCGAGTTTTTAATGCTGCAAAAATTCCGGTTATTGAAGGATACGGCTTAACCGAAACATCTCCCGTTATATCAGTCAACAGGCTCGATGACATAAAACCCGGAACTGTCGGAAAGTTACTCGAGACATCAGAAGTTAAAATAGCTCCCGACGGCGAAATTCTTTACAAAGGTCCGTGCTTAATGAAAGGCTATTATAAGGACAGAGAACGAACAGAAGAAGAAATTGACGAAGACGGCTGGTTTCATACAGGAGATATGGGTGAACTCAACGGAGATATTCTGAAAATAACAGGAAGAAAAAAAGAACTTTTCAAACTTTCAACAGGTAAGTATGTTGCTCCTCAATTGGTTGAAAACATTATGAAAGAATCTCCTTTTATTGAACAGCTTATGGTCGTCGGCGAAAATGAGCGTTTTTGTTCTGCTCTAATCTCTCCGGCTTTTGACTATATCAGAAAGTGGGGCGAACTGCACGAAATAACTTTTAAAGACAATTTAGAAATAATAAAAAATGAGCAGGTTAACGAAAAAATAAAGAATGAAATCGATGACTTAAATTTTGATGTTGACGAATCTATGAGAATTAAAAAATTTGCATTGGTTTGTGAAGAATGGGCTCCGGATACCGGAGAACTGTCCCCTACTCTGAAACTTAAACGAGATTTTATTCTTAAAAAATACAAAAAGCGTATCGATTGGCTCTATGAAAAAGCAGATGACGAAGGTTATGTTTTAAGTTAATATTGCAAGAAGAGGTCTCTAATATACAGGAGACCTCTTCTTAAGTTCAGAAAAAAGAACCAAAGTTTTACCCCTTCCCCATCAAATTCTCAATCTCTTCAACTGTCTTGGGTATCGGTTTTCCGAGAACTCTGCATCCGTTTTTCGTAATAAGAATATCGTCTTCAATACGAATACCGCCAAAGTCTCTGTAGCTTTCAAGCATCTCATAATTAATAAAATCAGCAAATTTATTTTCTTTCTTCCAAATATCAATTAAAGCAGGAATAAAATAAATTCCGGGCTCAACAGTTATCACAAAACCGGGTTCAAGTTTTCGTGCCATACGCAAAAATGCCAGTCCGAATTGTTCGCTGCGTTTTACTGTTTCGTCATAGCCGACATAGTTTTCACCCAATCCTTCCATATCATGAACATCAAGCCCCATCATATGCCCCAAACCGTGAGGATAAAAAAGAGCATGAGCTCCGTTTGCAACCGCTTCTTCAATATCGCCCTTCATCAGCCCGGTGTCTTTTAATCCTTGTGCTATAATTTTTGCCGAAAGCAAGTGCATATCTTTATAAAAAACTCCGGGCTTTGAGTTTTTTATTACCTCAACATTTGCCTTTAACACAATTTCGTATATTTCTTTTTGTTTTTGAGAAAACTTTCCGCCTACGGGAACTGTTCGCGTAATATCGCTGCAATAATGAATCGATGATTCGGCTCCGGCATCCGTTACCATCAGTTGCCCTTCTTTCAAAATATTTTCGTGGTAATGGTTATGTAATATTTGCCCGTTTACCGATAAAATAACCGGAAAAGATACAGGTCCGCCGTGTGCCAGTGCAATCCCTTCAATTTTTCCGTAAATTTCTTGTTCTTTAATACCCGGCATTGCCGATTTCATCGAAATTGTATGCATTTCATAAGCAACATCAACAGTTTTTTCAATATCTTTAATTTCTCCCGGTTCTTTTACCGAGCGTAATTTTACCACAGCTTTTATCAGTTCTTCCGAAACATTACCGTTTATTTCTCCGGCAGGTATTCCGAGTAATTTCTCAAGTTGCAACTTTGTCTGTGCTCTGTATGCAGGTAAAAAATGAATTTTTCTGCCCTGCGACAAAGCTTTTTTAATAAAATCATCAAGTTTTTCTGTAGGATATGTTTGAGTTACTCCGTTTTTGCCGGCAAATTCTTTCATTGTCGGCTGTTCGCCCATCCAAATAATATCGTCAATACCTATATCATTTCCGAACATATAGTCTTCACCGGAATCAACATCAATAATACCTGTAATATCCGGTTGTTTTACACCGAAAAAATACAAAAAAGAACTGTCTTGCCTGAAAGAATAAATATTTGCCGGATAATTAAACGGAACATCCGAATTACCGGGCAGTAAAATTAATCCGTCTGATATTTGTTCTGAAAGTTTTTTTCGCCTTGCCGTATATATTTCTTTTGAAAACATAACTGTATTATTTTAGAATTTAT
>CAMZKI010000167.1 GCA_947311125.1 uncultured Chlorobiota bacterium | reverse complement strand
CGGTATTCTCAATCTTCTCAACGATTTCGTTCGCGCAAGAAAAAAGTTTGATAAAATCATCAACTTTTTCCGCTTTTAAATTCAGGAGTATAGGTCCTGCCTATGCTTCAGGCAGAATAGCCGATATTGAAGTTAACCCTGAAAATCACAGTCAATTTTATATCGCGGCAGCTGCCGGACATGTATGGAAAACAGACAATGCCGGCACAACTTTTTATCCTGTTTTTGATAATTACGGTTCTTATTCAATAGCAGACATTGCAGTTGACCCTAATAATACAAACGTAGTATGGGTAGCAACCGGTGAATATAACAGTCAAAGAGCTATAGGCTACGGAGACGGAATTTATGTTTCTCAAGACGGCGGTAAATCATTCAAAAATGTCGGATTAAAAAAGACGGAACATATCGGACGAATAATAATTGACCCGAGAAACTCTGACGTTTACGTTGCAGCACAAGGACCTTTGTGGGGCCCCGGAGGTGAACGCGGTATTTTCAAAACTTCCGATATGGGTCAAACATGGGACACCCTAATAACAATAAGCGAAAACACAGGCTTTACAGATATTGTTTTTGACCCGAGAAATCCGAATGTTCTGTATGCAGCAAGCTATCAAAGACGAAGACGTGTTTATACTTTAATTAACGGCGGACCCGAATCGGCAATTTATAAATCTGTTGATGCAGGAAAAACATGGAAAAAATTAACAAGCGGACTTCCGAGAGGAGATGTCGGACGCATAGGTTTGGCAATTTCACCTGTTAATCCCGACTATGTTTATGCAATAATTGAAGGCACAGACGGTTCGGGCGGTTTTTTCAGAACAACTGACAGAGGTGCTTCCTGGAAAAAAATGAGTTCTTATGTTTCAAACAGTCCGCAATATTACAACAGAATTTATTGCGACCCGAAAGACAAAAACATAGTTTATTCTATGGATACTTACTCTCAATATACACTTGACGGAGGAAAAACATGGAAAAAATTCGGACTTTCGAATAAACATGTTGACGACCACGCTATTTGGATTGATCCCGACAACAGAAATCATTTTTTAATCGGCAGTGACGGAGGGTTATACGAAACTTTTGACTTCGGTAATACCTGGCGACATTCTCCCAACCTGCCTATAACTCAATTTTACAGAGTTGCTGTTGATAATGCAAAACCCTTTTATAATGTTGCAGGAGGAACTCAAGACAACAACAGTTGCATAGGTCCGTCACAAACAATTTGCAGAGACGGGATTTTAAAAGGAGACTGGAAGGTTACACAAGGAGGTGACGGATTTTTCTCAGCTGTTGACCCTGAGAACCCGAATATTGTTTATGCCGAATCGCAATACGGCGGAATGGTAAGATATGACAAGCAAAGCGGAGAACGTGTCTATATTCAGCCTCTCCCTCCAAAAGACGAAGCATACAGATGGAACTGGAACGCTCCTTTCAAAATAAGTAAATTTGATAATAAACGTCTCTATTTCTGTGCAAACAAAGTTTTCAGAAGTGATGACAGAGGAAATTCATGGAAGGTTATCAGCCCGGACCTAACAAGGCAACTTAACAGAAACGAGTTAAAAGTTATGGGTAAAATTCAACCCGTCGATGCCGTTGCAAAAAACGCTTCTACTTCAATTTTCGGAAATATTACTGCCTTTGACGAATCACCTGTTAATGAAAAGCTTCTGTATGTCGGAACTGATGACGGTTTAATTCAGATTACGGAAGACGGAGGTAAAACCTGGAGAAAAATAAGCAAATTCCGAGACGTGCCGGAAATGACCTACGTAAGTTGCATTTTTGCTTCTCAGCATGACGAAAATATTGTTTATGTTGCTTTTGACGGAAGAAAAGACAATAATTTAAAACCTTACCTCCTTAAAAGTATGGACAAGGGAAAAACATGGTTTGAAATTGTTACGGATTTGCCTGAAAAAGGAACGGTTTACTCTATTGTCGAAGACCCGGTTGAAAAACAGCTTCTTTTTGTCGGAACAGAATTCGGTTTATATTTTTCAAATAACGGAGGAGGAAGATGGATTAAATTATCATCAGGGCTGCCTACAATTGCAGTAAGAGATATAAAAATACAAAAAAGAGAAGATGATTTGGTAATTGCAACTTTCGGCAGAGGTTTTTACATTCTCGATGATTTTTCATTGCTCAGAAAGATAACGGAAAAAACGCTGAAAAAAGATAATATTTTATTTCCTGTTAAAGATGCTTACATCTACTCTCTAACATCAAAAAAATACGGACAAGGATCCACTGTTTTTACCGGTAAAAATCCGGAATACGGAGTAACTTTTACATACTACATAAAAGATAAAATTAAAACTAAGAAAGACTACCGGCTTGAAGCAGAGAAAAGTGCAAAAGAAAACAATGCAGAAATAAACTTTCCTTCATTTGACATTTTACGTGAAGAGGCTGATGAGATAAAACCATATTTGATGTTTACGATAACAAATGAAAAAGGCGAGATTGTAAGAAGAATTAAACGTTCTGCAGCTCCGGGCTTACAAAAATTCAACTGGGGTTTAAGACGATTTAATATGTACCCCGTAACCGACGGAAATTCACCGATGCACAACAGACAAACCGGAGGTATCCCGGTACCTCCCGGGAAATACACTGTTTCAATGTCGAAAATTGTTAACGGAATTGAAACAAAAATCGGAGAACCTCAAAGTTTTAATTTAAGACTTCTCGGAAATTTAACTTTACCGGCTCAAGACCCTATTGCTTTGGAAAATTTCAAAAAAGAAGCTGCTAAAGTTTACGGTGTAACCGCAGGCTTAACAAAATGGAATAAAGAAATGGACAAAAACGTAAAAGCTCTGAGAACAGCGCTGCTTAACGGAGCAGGCTCAACCGCTGAAGATATTATGCGTGCCGATGATATTATATCGGAATTGCGAGAAATGAACAGAAAGCTCAACGGTGATGAGATTATTGATAAATTAAATGAGAGCCAGCCGCCGAACCTGAACTGGAGAATATCAGCCGTTACATACGGAGCTTATCACGGATCTGATGCAACACAAACATTAAAAGATAATTTAAAAATAGTAAAAGACGGCGTTACGGAACTTATTAAAGAAGCAAAAGTCCTTGAACAAAAATTACAATTGCTTGAAAAACGCGCAAACGAAGCCGGCAGCCCCTGGTCGCCCGGAAGAATTCCCGATTTTAATTAAATCTTATAAAAACTTATTAACTTTGAAGACGGCTTCTTAAGTCGTCTTTTATAATTTATTGACTAAAACTCCAAAAAATGAAAAAAACAGTTTTTTTATTCAGTATTCTTACAGTTATCATTTTATCATGCAAAAAAAATAAAGTTCCGGAAGGGATTGATTTCAAACAAGAAATGCGAAATTTTGTGCAAGATATCAGCACATACGCAAAAACTGAAAATCCGAATTTTATTATTATTCCGCAAAACGGAGAACAACTCGCAAGTAAAAACGGTGAAACAAACGGAAGTCCGGCAAACACTTACCTCAATGCCATTGACGGACAAGGCAGAGAAGACTTATATTACGGTTATGACAATGATGATGTCGCAACTTCTGCCGATGACCGTAATTATATGCAATCATTTTTGGATATCGAAGAACAAAACGGCGTACAGGTATTAGTAACCGATTATTGTTCAACCCGTTCAAAAACAGATAATTCATATGCTGAAAACAGTTCGAAAGGCTATATTTCTTTTGCCGCACCGGAAAGAAATTTGAATATAATACCCGATTATCCTCCTAAACCGTATAATGTAAATACAAATGATATTAATGCGCTTTCTGATGCAAAGAATTTTCTTTACCTTATAAATCCTGAAAAATTTTCATCGAAACAAAATTTTATTAATGCAATTTCTCAAACAAATTATGATTTAATTTTAATTGATTACGCATTTAACGAAGACCCGTTTACAGCATCGAAAATTACAAGTTTAAAAACAAAACAAAACGGCAGCAAACGACTTGTAATTTCTTATATGAGCATAGGCGAAGCTGAAAATTACCGATATTATTGGAAAACGGAATGGGATAAAGACAAACCCGAATGGTTAGATAAAGAAAATCCGAACTGGAAAGGCAATTACAAGGTTTGGTACTGGGAAAAAGAATGGCAGGACATTATTTTCGGAAATAATAATTCATACCTTAAAAAAATTATTGATGCCGGATTTGACGGTGTTTATTTGGATATAATTGATGCTTTTGAGTATTACGAAGAACTTTAAAAGGAAATAATAATCCAAATTATTCCTACAATAATTGCTGCCGAGCCGCCGAATATTCTTAAAAAAACAGAAAGCTTTCTATTATTTTTCTCATCCGTTTTTTGCGTAATTATACCCAATGTAACAGAATATGCAACCATTGCCAAAATTGTTCCTGCTCCGAAACCGCCTAAATACATTATCGAATCTGCTCTTGAAGGAAAGGCAAGCGTAGGTAAAATCGCAATTAAATGAGAAACTCCTGCTACTCCGTGTATAATACCTATTCCTAATGCACTTAACACATTCTGACGATGATTTTTTATATGATTATGTGTATGGATATCTTCGTCCTTATGCTTATGAGTATGTATGTGTACTTCATTGTTATGGATATGCGGGTGACTGTGCTTATGTATGCTTCCGTGTTTTTTTCTAACCTTTAACAATGCAAATACACCGATTGTGATTAAAAGAAATCCTACAATTTTTTCTCCGTGCTCCGAAATAGCTTCTATATTAATTTGTTCTTTCAGCAAGATAAAAATTAAACCGATAATCAGCATCCCTAAAGTATGCCCTATGCCCCAAGAAAAACCTATTGACCATGATTTATTTTTACTGTCTATTGTTAACGGTGTTACGGCTGCTAAATGATCCGGACCTGAAACAACATGCAGCATACTCATTATCAGTCCGGAAATAATAGGTATATCCGAATAAACCAAACCGTGATTTGCGTGCAACAATATAAAATCCATTTTCTGTTTTTTTTATTTTTTTACTTTCTGTATCTGTAATATGCCGAACAGGCTCCTTCAGAAGAAACCATAGGTGAACCCATAGGATTTTCGGGACTGCATTCTTTTTCAAATGCAGGACATTCAAAAGGTTTTTTCAATCCTTGCATAATCTCGCCGGCTATGCATACTTTCAATTCTTCTTTTGAAACACTTTCTAAATTAAATAGCCTTTCTGCATCAAATTTTTTATATTTTTCCTTAATTCTAAAACCGCTTTTCGGTATTTCGCCAATCCCTCTCCACGTTTTATCGGTAATTTCAAAAACATCAAACATAACTTGCTTTGCCGGAATATTACCTTCTTTTCTTACTGAACGCTTATATTCGTTCTCGACAAATGCTTCGCCTTTCTCTAATTGTTTAACACAAGATAATATACCTTTTAAAATATCCGTCGGTTCAAAACCGGTAACAACAATAGGTGTTTTATATTTTTCTGCCAAAGGAATGTATTCTTCATATCCCATAACGGTGCATACATGCCCGGCTGCTAAAAATCCGTCAATTTTATTTTCGGGAGAATACAAAATCGCATTTATAGCAGGAGGAACTAAAACATGCGAACTCAAAATTGAAAAGTTCGTAATATTCCTTCTTTCGGCTTCAACTACCGACATAGCATTAGCAGGTGCCGTAGTTTCAAATCCTACGGCAAAAAAAACCACCTTTTTATTCGGATTTTTTTCGGCTATGTTTACGGCATCCAAAGGAGAATATACAACACGAACATCTCCGCCTTCAGCTTTCACTTTCAGCAGGTCGGTATGAGAACCCGGAACACGCAACATATCACCGAATGAAGCCAATATCACATCCTTTTGTTTTGCAATATGATGAGCTTTATCAATAATATCAACGGGAGTTACACAAACCGGACAGCCCGGACCGTGAACAAGAGTTATTTCTTCCGGTAAAAAATCCTGCAAACGGTATTTCATTATCGAATGGGTTTGCCCGCCGCAAATTTCCATTATTATCCACTCTTTAGTTACGACAGATTTTATCTCTTCCGCAAACTTTTTAACCGCGTCAATATTTCTGTACTCATCAACGAATTTCATTTAGTTTTGTCTTGCTGTTAAAAAATTAATATTACAAATTGTCCTGCATATCTTTAAATTCCTTTGCAGTTTTTACCGCTTCCTCAGCCTCTTCTTCATCTATAATACTTAAACCTGTCCCTACATGAGCTAAAATATAATCTCCCGTTTTTGCTTCCGGCAACCATTGAATGTTTATATCCTTTATTGCTCCGCCGAAACTCACTTTTGCTGTTCTTAATCCGTTTTCTTCAGATATTGAAATTATTTTTCCGGGAACTGCCAAACACATAATTTTATTTTTAAATATTAAGAATATAAATATTTTTGTAAAAACTCAAAGGCAAAAGTGTAATATATTTAAAAAACTAAATATGAGAAAAGTCATATATTTCATTTTTCTTTTAACAATTTTTCTATTCGGAATTTCAAAACTCGGCTTTTCGCAAAAAGATACAATTGTTACAAATAATGAGACAACAATATACACAAACGATACTATTCCGGTTTCGAAGCCGGATACCGTTGCAAAAAACACAATGTCCTTACTTTTTATCGGAGATATTATGGGGCACGGGCCTCAAATTCGTTCGGCATACAATCCTAAAACAAAAACCTACTGCTATGACACTGTTTTTTATTATATAAAGAATATTCTGTCAGAACCTGATTTTACTATTGCAAATTTGGAAGTAACACTGGCAGGTCCCGTATATAAAGGTTATCCGCAATTCAGTTCGCCGGATGCTTTGGCTGAAGCAGGAAAAAATGCCGGAATTGATTTATTTGTTACGGCAAACAACCACTGTGTTGACCGACGTTTACAGGGACTTAACAGAACTATTGATGTATTGGACACTTTAGAGCTTTTACATACAGGAACTTTTAAAAATAAAGAATCGAGAGACACTGCAAATCTTATAATTTTAGAAAAAGACAGTATTAAAGTCGGAATTCTGAATTATACCTACGGCACAAACGGAATACCCGTGCCTAAACCCGCCGTCGTTAATCTCATTGATACGGCAGTTATGCACAAGGATATAAAAAATACCGAAAAGGACAGTTTGGATAAACTCATCGTTGTATTACACTTCGGAACTGAATATCAGTCGTATCCGAAAAAAAAACAGACATATTTGGTTTCATTTTTATTTGATAAAGGTGTTGACATAGTTATAGGCTCGCATCCGCACGTAATACAAAAAATGATGCACTTACCCGGTAATGACAGTGTAAAAGAGCATTTTGTCGCCTATTCGCTTGGTAATTTTGTTTCAAATCAGAGAAAAACAAAAACCGACGGCGGAGTAATTGCAAGGATAGTTATCAAAAAAGAGAACGGCAAAACTTATATCGACACAAGCAACTATATCTTAACATGGGTTTACAAAAAGCCGAGAACAAATTCCGTTTATGATTATTTTATCCTGCCTGCCGCCGAATTTGAAAATAAAAAAAATTTTTTCAGAAACCCGGCAGATTTTGAAAAAATGAAACTTTACATCCGAAATTCCCGAGCATTATTAGATAAAGAAAACGATGCTTTGCACCTGTTAAAAGAATTTAGGGACGATTTTTTGAAAGATAAGTTAAAAATAAGCGAGTAAAACGTTCATTTTAATTCTTTCACATTTGCATTTTCTTTATCTAATAATGCTCGGGAATTTCGGATGTAAAGTTTCATTTTTTCAAAAT
>CAMZKI010000166.1 GCA_947311125.1 uncultured Chlorobiota bacterium | reverse complement strand
TTTGCTCTTTCTTTTTTCTGCTATACCTTCTTCACGTTCATATTATCTTTTCTATTCAGCTGATCTTTCTGCCTTTTTTAACATCACCATGATTTAATCTTGAAACATCGGAAATAATAGGCAAGCCGCCTGAATCCTCCACAGTATTAAAAAATATGGGGGCAATCACTCCTCCTATAATAACTGCATCTCGTTTTTTGTTAGGCACAAACGGAATATCTTCACCCATATGCCACAGCACACTGTTGGTTGCCGATTTACGCGAAGAGCCTGTTCCTACAACATCTCCCACATATGCAACTTTATGTCCGTCAGCTCTCCATTTTGCAATTTCTTCAATGCTGCCGGGTTTACGGGCTTTAAGCATTGACAGTGAATGTAAAGGAATATCTGAACGACTCCATGCATCACTTGCCGGAGAGAGATCATCGGTATTTGTTTCTCCTTCAACCATAAAAACCTTTACCTTAATATTTTCAGGCAGAGGAGATTTTGAAGTGAACCATTCTGCATCAGCCCAAGATTTTAATACCTTTTCAGCATACTTATTTGTTTTTGCTAAATCAGCAATTGTTTGAAAGGCATCATAAACAAATGTAGTTTGTCCGAGAGCTTTTACGGCATTATCGGCGAGTTTCTCATTGTTTAAAGTATCAATAAGCGGAGCAACGTTATAACCTCCGAGCATAGTTCCGAGAATTTCTACTGCTTTAATGTCCGAAATTAACGGCGATTTTTTTTCACCTTTAATAATTTTATGTAAAAACTCTGCTTTTACCTTTGCTGCCGGGTCAACTCCCGGAGAGATTCTTTCGGTAAAAAGATTTATTAAAAAGTTTTCTTCTCCGGCAGGCGGATTTTCAAGTAACCTGCAAACTTCTGCTGTTTGTTCCGAATTAAGAGGTAAAGGCGGTATGCCTGATTTTTCTCTTTCGCTTTTGTGTTGTAAATATTTTTTAAGCATTATGTTTAATTTTTTGTTTCTTAAATTTTTCACAAAAATAATAAATTTAAATCTACCTGCCTTAAAATATCTCAATTTTGCAATATAAAAAACGTCTTCGAAATAAATCAAAGACGTTTTCAGCATTATTTATTATGAAAAAAAACAGTTGTATTATTCTGCTTGCGGTAAGAGTTCTTTTGTTTTTAATTTTGCAGGAGTAAATATTCCTATCAAACCTCTCACACCAAAAGTCATAATTACATTATAAAGAAATGCAAAGAAAGCTAAAAGCAATAATGCACCGCAAATTCCGGCTAAAATCATGTATAAATTATATTCTCCGTTGTAATATATTGTTCTTCGAAGCATTCCTTTCATACCTGCCATTCCCATAAAAGCTCCCATACCTATACCACCGATAATATGAGCCCAAAAATGGAAGTTTGCCAATTTTTGACTGTATAATTTTGCACCATTTGAAAGAATAGGAAGCAAGAAATAAATTGCAGCATATAATGTCATTGTAAGTCCTACCAATATTGCAACGTGAACATGCGGACCTATAATCCACTGTGTATTATGCAAAATTCTGTTTAATCCCAAATCTGCTTGTATAATACCTGCGGGAACTGCTAATCCGAAGCCGAGTAAACCTCCGAGTAAAAACTTCAAGGGGTTTGTCATTTTAAGAGGTCTTGCACTCCAAAGAGTTACAAGAGTAATTACAAATGCTAATCCCTGAGTTATGAGTTCGAATGCTGTTACCAACTCTCCGGAAATAATTTTTAAGAATCCGGGTTGAGCCTGGTCTGACATTAAGTGATGTGACCACACTGTCCATGATACTATCAATTCGACCCAAAGAGCAAGTCTTGCAATTCTTGCCATATATAAGTCTTTTCCGGTAATTAACATTGCAAGTAAATACCATGTTCCTGCAACGAAAATAAGCACAAGCCCATCAGCAATAAGGTCTAATCCCCACCAAAACCAATTTTTGTATAACAGGGCATCTACAGCCGTATTTTCTAAACTTGTGCCGAAAATAGCTGCGACCATATATACAAGTATCAAAACTCCGGTAAATGTTATAATTCCTGCATTCAGCATAGTATCAACAGTTCCTCTGGCAATCGCAGCAACCGGAAGAGAAACCAAGTTCTCTCGTCTCTTACTTTTTTTTCTGAAAATACTTTCTTTCCATGAAAAGCCTGTTGCAGAAGCAAGCATTGCTCTGCCTGATACTTTTTCGTGTCCTTCGGGTGTATAGGCAATTGTTTTGAATATGTTAATAACAAAAAATATTGTACCCACCATAACAAGTGCAATCCCGAGAATAAATACGGCACCGCCTACGGGACTGAACTGTGAAAAATCGGCAGGTAAGGGCCAGTATAATGTGTATAAAGGCGAATAATGCGATATAAAGGCTGATCCCCAAAATGTTAAAGTACCTACGGTTACTAAAATAAAGCTCCAATTTCCGAGCTTAATGCTCCACAGCGGTTTTTTCATTAAATAAGGAACCAAAAATAAGAAAGCTCCGAAAACAATTGAATAAGATGACCCGAAAATCCCTACTAAAGGGTGCGCAGTCATAATTGCAAAAAAGTGTTCCGGGTTAATACCGGAAATAGGCTCAATTTGGTACATTCTCATTATCATACCTTCAATTGCCGTGAGCCCGTAAAACAAAACTCCGACTACGACAAACCGCAAAGCCAACTTTTGCATAGGTGTTAATCCGTTGGGTTTAAACAACCCCTGTTCTCCGTTTAATAATGTATCTTTGAAACTCATAGTTATATTTTTTCTGAATTAATAAATATTTTATTCTTTAACCTCTAAAACGTCAGATAATACCATTTTATGCCCTTTAGGTCCTGAGTATTCCGTAGATCTAATTGTATATATACCTGATTTTTCAAATTTCCACATTAAATCATTTTTGTGTCCGGGAACAACCTGCATTTGACAAACCATTGAACCGTCTTTCCTGAAAATTCCGAATCCGTATGTTAAATCTTCCGAAGTAACATCAAATACTACAATTTCTCCCTTTTTAACAACCAACTTATCGTCGGGAAGTTTGAATTGATGATCGGCAACACTTATTTCAATTACCTTATCGGGGGTAATGTTTGCTCTGTTTAAATCCATTGACACCCACGGAATTGTCGCATTTGTAGCTAAATGAAGTGAAACTCCGAGAACTGCAAGAAAAATTACAAAAGCATAAAAAAGTTTGGCTTTTATTACGCTGGCTTTACCTTCAGTTGTAACCTTATAGCCAAACCAAGCCATAAGCAAAATAATAACAATCGCATAAATTGTATATGCAATTGTTTGTCCGTTTAAAACGAGGGTTGAATCTACCATAATCAGTAATATTTAAAAGTTAATAATTGAATTATATTGTTTTCTTATTTTGAACTTCTTTTAAATCATTTAAGCTGGTTTTTTTTAAGAGGCCTATCATATTTTCTCTGACAGACGCCCATTTTTCGTGCATTACACAATGAGGTCTTCGATTACAGTCGGGATATCCGAAAAAACAAACATTTTGCAATATATTATCTTCCGTTACGGAAATTATATCATATAAATAAATATTGCGAATATTTCCGGCAATTTTATATCCGCCCTGCCTGCCCTGAATACTCTTTATCAGCCCTGATTTAGACAATACTGTCATTTGTTTTTTTAAATATCTTAACGGAATTTTGAGTGCATCATAGATTTCATTGACACTGTAAAGTTTTGTGTCGTCTTTAGCCATAAAACTCAATATCCTTAAAGCGTATTCAGTTGTTTTGCTGAAATTCATATACCTCGAGGTATTATTTTAATACAAAATTACAATTTTCCATTAAAACTGCGAATACATAGATACGGAAATTATATAATCGAATAATAAAAAGAATAACATATTAAAATTAGAAGATACTATTATACTAATTTACAATACATTACAGATAAAAAATCAAAAATAAACTGAAATATGTTTTTCAACACACTTTCAGGTATTATGACAAATCAAATATCCTTAAAATTATGTTAAGATATCTTTTATCGGAATATTTTGTTCGGATTTAAACAAATTATTACTCATAGCCTCATATCTTTTCTCAACCTCCGTAAATATTTCGGTTTTTATATATCCCGAAAAATCTTTACCGAATTTTTCGTAATCCGTGAATACCTTTGCTACGGTAATATTTTCAATACTCATTGCAGGTTGATATGCTTTTTCATTTTTCAACATAACCTGTGAAACAATTCCGGCTTTTATGAGATTTTTGAGAATAAATTCGACAGTATCAACAGGGATAAGAGTTTTTTCGGCAAGCTCCCGAGATGCAGGAGCTTTATCCCCTTTCCTGAACGATTCTGTAAAAAAAAACAATAAATACAGGGCTACTTTCTTCTGATATTTGATACTCAGCTTATGCAGCATTAAACCTGAGCCTTTCAGCTTAACATTTTGAACAGCAAAAGAAATCTCCGCTCCCAGCAATACCACAAACCAAGCTGTTTGCAGCCAGATTAAAAATAAAGGCAAAGCTGCAAAACTCCCGTAAACTGCATTTATACGGGTTGCTCCTGTCTGAAAGTATATATATAATCCTTGAAAAAGCTGAAAAACGGTTCCTGCAGTTATTCCGGCAATAAGTGCAGAGCGAAATTTAACTTTTGTATTGGGCATTATAAGATAAAGTATCGTAAAAATTATCCAAATTATGATAAACGGAATTATTTTAGCAAACTTAAGAAAAATAGGAGTTACAAAATGAAATATT
>CAMZKI010000165.1 GCA_947311125.1 uncultured Chlorobiota bacterium | reverse complement strand
ACAACTAAATCTGCATAATCAGAGCAAGTTCCGTTGCTTATAGTCCACCTGAACTTATTTTCACCTTTATTAAGATTTGTAACTTCGGTATTATAAAGCGTATTATTCGTCAAGATACCGGTTCCTGCAGCAACTGTCCAAATACCGCTTTGTTCTGCAGAAGGTTCATTTCCGTTAAGATATGCTGTTGTTCCGCAAACACTTATACTGTCTCCTACTATAGCTGCAACAGAATTATTAGTAACCGTAACAACCGCAGAAGATGTACAAGCTCCGTTTGTAATAGTCCATTTGTATTGGTTAATATCCGGGCCTATATTTCTTACCGTAGTAGTATTTCCGAGAGAATTATCGAATATACCGCTTCCTGCAGCTACCGACCATTCGCCTGTCCCCGTAGTAGGCGGATTTCCGCTTATTACAGTATAATCAACACAAATTTCTTGGTCTGAGCTTACCGTTGCAGGTGACGGTGTATTATCATAAATACTTACATCATCAGAATTTGAACATGTTCCCCTTGTTACCGTCCATGTAAAACGATTTTCTCCGCCGGAAAGTCCTGATACTGATGTGTTATACAATGTCGGGTTTGCAAATACTCCGCTTCCTCCCGTTACTGTCCAAATACCGGTTTCGCCTGCTCCGGGTTGATTTCCGTTTAGAACGGGATAATCGGAGCCGCAAATCTCATCATCCATTCCGGCTGAAGCAAAAACAAGTTCATTCATAATTAATACATCGTCATAGTCAGAACACAATCCTTCCGTTATCGTCCACCTGAACGTATTTCCTCCTGAGCCTAAGCCTGTTACCAATGTATTATAGTTACTCGGGTTCGCAATAACTCCCGCTCCTCCCAATCTTGTCCACACACCTGTTCCTACCGACGGATTATTTCCGGAAAGAACAACAGTTCCGTCACAAACGGTTTGATCATTACCTGCATCTGCCGGAGTCGGCGTATCATTTGAAATGGTTACGACATCCCAGGCTGAACATCCGCCATTTGTTGCCGTCCATTTAAATATGTTCGAACCGGAAGCTAAGTTTCTGACAACGGTATTATAAACTGTAGCATTATCAAATACAGGAGTTCCTGCAGAATTAATTATAGTCCAAACTCCTGTTCCGGGTGCGGGGTTATCTGCAGACAATACGGCTGTATCCGTGCACAAAGAAGCATCTAATCCTGCATCTGTTGTAATTGTATTATTATCTATTACTATATCATCATAAGTCGAGCAAACCGAATTAGAGATTGTCCATCTGAATGTATTTGATCCTGACCCTATTGAATAAGCCGTCGTAATATTACTTGTAGGATCGACAATAGTTGCTGTTGCCCCGAATTCTTTTGTCCAAATACCGGTTTCTCCCGCTCCGGGCAGATTACCTACTAAAGTATATACCGAGCTGCAAATTTCGACATCGGGAGAAACAAGAGCGACTGTCGGTGATAAGTTAGTAATTACCACAGTATCAGGTGCAGAACAGGTACCGTTTGAAAGTGTCCATACCAACCTGTTATCTCCTTGTACCAACCCGTTTACAACAGTATTGTATACTGAAGGATTTACAAATGTTGCCGTACCTCCTGCAACTGTCCACAATCCTGTTTCTCCGGCACGAGGAGCAAGAGCTGCAAGTGTTGTAGTCGTACCGCAAATAGAGCGATCGACTCCTGCATTCACATCTGCTATTTCATTATTATAAATTATGACTTCATCAGAATTTGAGCAAGGTCCGTCCGTTATTGTCCATGTAAAAATATTTACTCCTATACTTAGTCCTGTTACGGCAGAATTATAGAAAGTTGGATTTGTAACGGTTCCGTTTCCTCCGGAACGAGTCCAAATACCTGTTCCCGTCCCCGGGTTATTTCCGACAAGGATTGTATTATCTGCACATAAATTTTGGTCTAAACCTGCATTTACAAATACTTCATTATTTGTTACAACAACATCGTCATAATCAGAGCATCCCGCGTAGGTTTGATGCCAACGCAAGGTATTAGGTCCTATCGCTAATCCGGAAACAGTTGAATTAAACATTGAAATATCAGAGAACGTTCCGGAACCGATTGCTTCCCAATATCCCGTACCGGGTGCCGGATCTACAGCCATTAATGAAGCTGTTCCGTCACAAGTTGACATATCTGCACCTGCATTTGCAATTACTTCATTAAATGTTACTGTAACTTGGTCTTCTGCAGAACAGAAAGCATTATACACTGTCCAAGTGAATATACTTGCTCCGTTTGACATATTAGTAACAGTGGTATTAGCAAGATTTGATGATGTTATTACTGCCGAAACTCCGCCGGTTTGGGTCCAAATACCAGATTCTCCTACTCCGGGTGTATTTCCTGAAAGGGTTACATTATCAATACAAGTTGACTGATCGGGTCCGGCATTAACTGTAGGTAAATTATTATTAATTGTAACATCATCATAATTAACACAACCGCTTTGAGTAACAGTCCAACGATAAACATTTGTTCCCTGTCCTATTCCTGAAACATATGTCCCGTTATTTGAAACATTTGTAAATGTTCCTGAGCCGGTAACAACAGACCAAATTCCTGTTCCCGGTGCCGGATTATTAGCTCCCATATAAGTAAAGTTATCACATAAGTTTTGCACTGCCCCGGCATTTGCAACCGGATTTACATAAACAACATTAATATTAGCATCATCTGAACAATCTCCGTTAGAAATTGTCCACACAAATGTATTATTACCTACTGCCAAATTATGAGCACCTGTATTATAAAGGGTATTATCATCAAAAGTAACGCTTCCTGTAAAAGTAGTCCATAATCCTGATTCTCCGGGTGCGGGATTATTACCGGTTAAAATAATATTACCGTCACAAGTTTGATCATCAGTAGCTGTTGCATTTACGGAACGATTATTTATAATCACATCATCAAAAGCAGAACAAGATCCGTGAGTTACAGTCCATCTGAATGTACTGTTTCCGTTAGGTAAACCTGACACTGCTGTTGTTTCTGACAATGAGTTTGCTATTACAACAGATGCAGCTCCCATGTATGTCCAGTATCCTGTTCCCTGGAAAGGATACATTGAGGTAGTGGGAGTAGCATTTAAAGATGTCGTATCAATACATAACAATTGATTAGGTCCTGCTTCTGCCGCCACCATATTATTTATGATTGTAATATCTGCAGAATTGCTGCAAGTTCCATTAGACAGTGTCCACGTAAATATATTCGCTCCGGGGTCAATTCCTGTAACTAAAGTTTGATAGTTAGTAGCATTCACAAATATTCCGTTACCTGAGTTTACTGTCCATAAACCTGTTCCGAATGAAGGAACATTTCCCTGTACTACCACAGAATTAGTACATATTTCACGATTTGAAGGTCCCGGAGCAGTTATTACGGCAACATCAGGACTATTATTTTCTATGGTAATATCATCATAGTTAGTACATACACCCTTTGTAACCGTCCATCTGAATATATTATTTCCTTGAGCCAGTCCTGTTACTACAGCATTATACTGAGTTGAGTTAGAAATAATTCCGTTACCTCCGATTAAAGTCCAATATCCTGTTCCCGGAGCCGGATCGTCTGCATTAAAGGTATAGGTATCAATACAATCAGAAATATCCGGCCCTGCACTTAAATCGAAATTATTATTGGTTACCGTTATCGTAGTATTATCACTGCATATTCCGTTATCTACAGTCCACCTTAATGTGGTCGTAGATCCGTTAGGAACTCCCGTTACGGTCGTATTATACTGCGTACTCGGTGCTGTTATTACTCCGGATCCCGCTACTATATCCCAGTAACCCGTGCCGCCGAAAGTACTCGGATCATTACCCGTTAATACAAAACTCCCGTCACATTCACTCAAATCTGTCGCTACGGCTGTTACCGAGTTATTTGT
>CAMZKI010000164.1 GCA_947311125.1 uncultured Chlorobiota bacterium | reverse complement strand
GGATGTTGAAGAAAACACTCTTTATTTCCAAGTGAATGGAGATTTGTCTGTAACGGTTTTAAAAGAATATAACGGAAATGAGATATTATTATGGGGAACAGACCCTGTTGCAACTTGTGATGCAGGAGAATTACCCGGAATAGACTGTGCAAATACGAATTTTGTTGTGAAAGATGATGTAAACGGAGCAGACGAAATTCATATTGCATACGGTTATATTCGTGATACAGGAACAAGACAATTCAGTGAAGTCTTAACTAAAATTGTTAACTAAACTTTAAAAATTATGAATATGAAAAATATAAAAATTTTATCAATTTTTCTTATGCTTGTAATTGCCTTTGCGAGCTGTGAGAAAGATGATTATACGGGATATTCTACGGAAGTTCCGACTAATCCTACAATAACAGTAGATTTAGGAACTATTACAGCCGTAACTGACGGAGTAAACTCTTCTCATAAGATTACTTTGACAATGGACGAGCCTCAAATAGTGGATGTTGCTGTACACATTCTGGTTCTTGAAGGAACTGCAACTCAAGACGAAGATTTTCAGGTACCGGAAAGAGTTATTATTCCGGCAGGAAGAACTTCTGTTTCTTTTGATGTTAAGTTCTTAGCCGATGAGTTACCGGAAGATACAGAAACATTTAAACTGCAAATAGGTGACGAGCGTACTGCAAATGCAAGCATAACACCTGTTACTGCTGATTTTACGATAAACAATGCTACTGCAGATGATCTTAATGTAGCTATGTCTTGGAACAGAGAGATATACGATACGAACGGAGCTTTAATATCTCCTACGGATTTAGCAGATATGATTTTATTAGTTACTGATACTGACGGAAACGTACTTGACGGTGCTGACGGAGGTTCTTTTGAAGCTTTGACAATGGCTGCTGTCGATTATCCTGACGGTGACTATTACATAGCAACCGAATATTATTCCGCTATGGATTTAGGAGATCAAGGTGCATTTGATTTAGACTTCACCATTGATTTCTCACAACTCGGTGTTTTTACCGGTTCCTTACAGTTTGACGGACTTATGAATTCTATCGATGCTTTAAATAATCGTGCTATTCTTGCTGTTGTTACAAAGTCAGGTACAAGTTGGACATATGCTAAATATGTTCCTGACTTATCGACATTAGTCGGTGAATGGGCGGGTACTGACGGCTCTTATAGTGCCTCTTTTGACTTGAGGTTTGACTCTCATATAACTACTTATTTGTCTGATGGTAAGTTAATGATAGACAGTTTGAACTTTTTATGGATACAATGGGTATGGGGCGAAACTCCGCTTAATTATGATTCAATTGCTATGAATATGAAAGTTGACGGTACGTTTACCATAGCTTCTCAATATCATATGACAACTGATTACAGCGGAGCTCCTTATGACTATAATGCATACGGATACGGAACTTGGACACCTGCCCCCAGTCCTACATTGGTTTTCAGATATGAATTAGACCAAGAAGGATTCTTAGTAGCAGACTGGCTGTATAATAACGGGTACAGTGACCAGCCGTGGTTTGTGGCAGATGTCGGATTAGCTGAAAAGACATCATATGCTAACCCTTCTCCTTTGAGGTTAGATAACAAGCCTTATTAGTATAAATAAAGCTTTTTAATAAAAAAAGAGGTTGTTTCGGCAACCTCTTTTTTTATTAAAGCAAACTTCATAAATTTGTCGCCGTTAAATTTGATTTAATGAAAAAGAAAAAACAATCTGTACTTTCTGTAAAAAAAGGAGTTGAAACAGCAAAAACCGTAAACGAAAAATCAGTTTCGAAATTTAAAAAAAGAAAAAAGAAACTTTTATCAGTAAGGGAATTTTCGGAAAGTATTCGCAACGGAGATATTACGGTTTTGAGTCAGGCAATAACTCTTATTGAGAGTTCAAAACCGGAACATCAAAAAAAAGCACAAGAAATAATAGCCGAGTGTATTCCTTACAGCGGTAAGTCTGCCAGAATAGGAATAACAGGGGTCCCGGGTGTCGGGAAAAGCACGTTTATTGAATCTTTGGGGATATTTCTTATTGAAAAAGGACGGAGAATTGCTGTTTTAGCAATTGACCCTTCAAGTTCTCGCTCCGGAGGCAGTATTCTCGGTGATAAAACCAGGATGGAAAAACTGAGCGCAAATAAAAACGCATTTATAAGACCTTCTCCTTCTGCCGGAACATTAGGCGGTGTCGCCCGCAAAACGGCAGAAATTGTTATTTTATGCGAAGCTGCCGGTTTTGATACAGTTTTTATAGAGACTGTAGGGGTCGGACAGTCGGAGGTTGCGGTGAGTTCAATGGTTGATTTTTTTATACTTTTGATGCTTGCCGG
Source organism: uncultured Chlorobiota bacterium (assembly GCA_947311125.1). Lineage (GTDB taxonomy): Bacteria > Bacteroidota > Bacteroidia > Bacteroidales > JAADGE01 > JAADGE01. The sequence goes on along the minus strand of CAMZKI010000164.1, from coordinate 712 downwards.
GGCAGGCGATGAATTACAAGGTATTAAGAGGGGTATTATGGAAACGGCAGATTTGATTGTTATCAACAAAGCTGACGGCGATAACGTAAAAAATGCAACTCTTGCTCAAGCCCAATATCAAAATGCTTTACATCTTTTTCCTCCTGCAGAATCCGGATGGCAGCCTAAAGTTGTTACGGCATCGGCAGAAAAAGGAACCGGAATAGAAGAAGTGTGGAACTTAACTGATGATTATTTAAGTTTTACGAAGAAAAACAATTTCTTTTTTGAGAAAAGGAAAAAACAGGCAAAGATGCGTATGTATGAGACTATTAACGAAAACCTTAAAAGCAGATTTTACAACAATCCTGCGGTGAAAAAGAAGTTGAAAGAATTTGAAGAACTTATACTTAAAGGAGAATTAAGTCCTTACGCAGCGGCAAGTATGCTGTTACAATTTAAAAACTCCTGATGAAATTTTCAAAAACTCCGAGACCGAACAACGCAAAATCGTATTTTACGGGGTCGTTTCTGTCAAATATTTTTAAACTATTCGTAAGTTCTTCAACAGCTTTTTTGTCGTTTTGTTTTCTGTTTAATAAACCCAATGCTCTTGCCGTATTTCCCGAATGAACATCTAAGGGCATCATTAATTCGGAAACCGGAATTTTATCCCAAATTCCGAAATGAACACCTCTGCTGTCTTTTCTTACCATCCACATCAAAAACATAT
>CAMZKI010000163.1 GCA_947311125.1 uncultured Chlorobiota bacterium | reverse complement strand
TAGAAATGAAATTCAGCAAAATACAGACAGGAGTATCTGTATAGTTTTTTAAAATTTGATTTTAGCGTTACTCCCCAACTGCCTCGAGAATATATATCTCCCAAAACTGCCAAATTTACGTAATCGTTAATTGCCCAAAAGTATCCTCCTTCTCTTAAAAAAAAACCTCTCTGCTGTTCCTCACCGTATTGAGGAATAATTAAACCGGAAGCATTTTTCTTTTGATTAGGCAAAATACCGAATGGTAATCCTATTATATACAACGGAATATCAGCAATAACAAAATACATAGGTCCGGAAATTATATGTTTATCCGGTATTTTTTTGGCTTTCGTAAGTTTTATATAGAAATGAGGATGGTCTAAATCGCAAGTAGTAAATTTACCGTCTTTAATATGAAACTCTTTGTCTGCCTGCATTTTTGCAACATCACTATGCAAAAAACCCTGCTCCGCTTTCATCTTAACATCTTTTACCAAGGCTTTTTTAGTTCTGAAATTATACTTAATACTGCTTACGGTAAAGTTCTCATTATCCTGAGTTAAAACAGGCTTACTCTCTTTTTCTCCGGAACTGTCAGAAACTGTTTTTGAAAACAAATAGCTTTCTTTCGTGCTTATCTCAACATACGAAGATTTTAAGTCCATATCCTCAGAAGAAATATCTCCTTTACCGTATAAATACATTTTTTCTTCCGAAAATGAGAACAAAATAGAATCATTACAAGAATAATCTATTGTTCTGTCAACAGCATCCGGTGAAATATTATTATTTTTGACTGTATCCGGTTCAGAATTTTGTTCTGAATTGTTTACGGATAAAGTGTCCGTCATAATAATTTTACTCAAAGTATCGTTCCGAATTAAAGAGTCCTGCTGAGAATACAATAAATTAGTAAAGAACAGTAACAATACGATAAAAAAATACTTTAACGAAAAATATAAGATATTTGCAATTAATATATTATTTTTGTTGTGATTCAAAAGATTAAAATTTTACGCAAAATTATAATTTTAAGAGGATTATTAAAAAGACATTCCATTAATTAATGTTGAAAGATTTTAAATGCTTTTAAAATGTATAAACTTATAAAGATATTTTTTGTTATACCCTTTATATTATTTTTTTATTTTTCCGTAGCCCAAAATAAAAATGATAAGGTTGATATTATAGTAATTGATGCCGGGCACGGAGGTAAAGATCCCGGAGCTTTGGGCAAAAAAAGTAAAGAAAAAGACATAACCCTGGCAATAGCATTAAAAACAGGAAAATATATAAAAGAAAACCTGCCGGGAGTTAAAGTTGTTTATACCCGTAAAACCGATAAATTCATAGAACTTCACGAACGTTCGGCAACAGCAAACAGAAATAATGCCGACTTATTTATTTCAATTCATGTAAATGCAAGCCGAAATAAATCAATAGCAGGGACTTCGACTTTTGTGATGGGACTCAATAAAAGCGACAAACAATTAGATGTTGTAAAAAGAGAGAACTCTGTTATTTTAATTGAAGATAATTATAAAACAAAATATGAAGGATTTGACCCGGATTCTCCCGAATCGGATATAATATTTTCGTTATACCAAAATGCATATTTAGAAAAAAGTATAAGATTAGCCGAACTTGTCCAAGAAGAATTTAAAGACCGTGCGAAACGCGAGAGCAGAGATGTAAGGCAAGCCGGACTAGTCGTTCTTTGGAATTGTTCAATGCCGAGCATTTTAATTGAAACCGGTTTTATCTCAAATCCGGATGAAGAAAACTTCTTAAATTCAGAAAAAGGACAAGCAATTATAGCATCAGCCGTATACCGTGCCGTAAAAAAATATAAGAGCGAAATTGAACATCAAAATATTATAAAAGAAAAAAATGTAACTTTCAAAGTCCAAATTGCTTATTCAAGCAAAAAAATAGAAACGAAACCGGAAAACTTTAAAGGAATTAAAAATGTTGAATGTATAGAAGACGGAAGATATTTTCGATATTTTACGGGAAAATCAAAATCATACGAAGAGATTGCAAAACTTCAAAAGGAAATCAGAAAAAAAATACCCGAAGCATATATAATTGCCGTAAACAACGGCAAACTAATTACCGTAAAAGAAGCTATGCAAATTTTAAATAATTAAAAAAATGACAAAAGAACAAAAAAGATATATAAAAACAGGTATACTCTTCACTATCATAATTTTAATTACCGTTTGGGGTATAAATTATATACGCAGCAATGATTTGTTATCAAACCAAACAAAACTGTACGGAATTTACGGCAACGTAAAAGAATTGTCTGAAGGAAATCATGTTTTTGTCAACGGCACAAAGGTAGGAAAAATATCAAAGGTAAATTTTTTAAACGGTAACTTAAATAAAATAGTTGTTGAGTTTCATATAAGAAACGATATAAAAATACCCGACAGTTCCGTTGCAATGATTACAAGCACTGATTTAATGGGAACAATGGGACTCAAAATAATCTTAAATAAAAACAAAACCGATAAATTCTACAAATCAGGAGATACACTGCTTACTGCCGTTGAAAACAGCCTGTCGGAAGAGGTTAACAAGCAAATACTCCCGCTAAAACTGAAAACTGAAAATATGATAGGAACATTAGACTCTCTCCTTGTTGCCTTTCGGTCAGTTTTTAACCCTAAAACAAGAGCAAACATAAAACAAAGTTTTGAGCATATCCAAATTACCCTGAAAAATCTTGAACACACAACCAATACATTAGATACTCTTATGACTTCAGAAAGAGTGAGAATTGCAAAAATTATTGATAATGCTGAATCAATAACAACAAACCTTAGAAGTAATAACGAAAATATCGAAAAAATACTTACAAACTTCGGAAGTATAAGCGACTCTCTGTATGCATCAAATTTCGTAAATATTATTCACAATGCCGATACCGCAATTTACAGATTAAATACAATGATAACTAAAATTGAAAAAGGCGAAGGTTCATTAGGCTTATTAATAAACGACGAAAAATTATATAACGAACTGAAAAAAGCATCATCCGATTTAGATGATTTGCTCATTGACATAAAAAATAACCCTAAACGCTATGTTCGATTTTCTGCAATTGATTTCGGTAAAAAAATAATAATAAACCAACATACAGATTCAATACCCGAAAATGAATAAAGAAAACGCATTTAAAAAAATCAATGAACTAAGAAAAAAATTATCCGAACACAATTACAGATATTACGTTCTTTCTCAGCCCGTTATATCAGACTATGATTATGACGTAATGCTGAAAGAGCTCGAAACGCTTGAAAAAGAATTTCCGGAATTTGCTGATCCCAACTCACCGACAAAACGCGTAGGAAGCGACATATCAAATGATTTCACCCAAGTTACCCACAACTATCCGATGCTTTCGCTCGGAAATACATATAATAAAAATGAACTTCTGGATTTTGATAAACGAGTAAAAAATATAATCGGCAATAACACACCCTTTAAATACACCTGCGAATTAAAATTTGACGGCACGGCTGTCAGCATCAAATACGAAAACGGCAAATATTTGCAGGCAATAACACGAGGAGACGGAACAAAAGGTGATGACGTAACGGCAAACGTAAGGACAATTCGTTCAATTCCGTTAATTTTACGAGGTAATGATTTTCCCGATAAATTTGAAGTAAGAGGCGAAATAATTATGCCGCATAAAGTTTTTGAAAAATTAAATAAAGAACGCGAAGAAATCGGCGAAACACCTTTTGCCAACCCGCGAAATGCCGCTTCAGGGACATTAAAAATGAAAAATTCATCCGAAGTCGCCAAAAGAAATCTTGACACTTTTATATATTACATGCTCGGAGATAACCTGCCGTCCGATTCACATTTTGAAAATTTGAAAAATCTGAAAAAATGGGGTTTTAAGATATCAAATCACATAAAACAAGCAAATGATATAAATGAAATATTTGACTTTATAAATCATTGGGATACAGAACGAAATAACCTGCCTTACGATATTGACGGAGTAGTTATAAAAGTTGATTCATTAAGTTTGCAAAACGAACTCGGAATGACAGGAAAATCTCCGCGTTGGGCAATTTCCTATAAGTTTAAAGCCGAGTGTGTTGCAACAAAACTAAATTCTGTTGAATATCAGGTCGGGCGTACCGGAGCAATTACGCCGGTTGCCAATCTCGAACCCGTTCAGTTAGCAGGAACTATTGTTAAAAGGGCAAGTTTACACAATGCCGATATAATTAAAGAGCTTGACGTAAGAATAAGCGATACCGTTTTCGTTGAAAAAGGCGGTGAAATTATACCGAAAATTGTCGGAGTGGATAAAAGTAAAAGAGATATTTCTTCAAAAAAGATTGAATATATTACCTGTTGTCCGGAATGTAAAACAGAATTAGTAAGGGAAGAAGGCGAAGCAAAACATTACTGCCCCAACGAATACGGGTGCCCGCCTCAGATTAAAGGAAAAGTTGAACACTTTGTAAGTCGAAACGCAATGGATATAAACTGCGGAGAAGCAACCATAAATGCACTTTACCAAGCCGGCTTCATAAAAAATATTGCCGATTTATACGACTTAACATACGAGCAAATTTATTCGTTGGAAGGCTTTAAAGAAAAATCTGCAAAAAACTTACTCAAAAGTATCGAGGACTCAAAAAAAGTTCCGTTTGAGCGTGTTTTATATGCTATAGGAATACGCTATGTCGGAAATATTACGGCAAAAGTATTGGCAAAAAACCTGCAAAGTATTGACAATCTGCAAAAAGCAAGTTTTGAAGAACTAACAGCTGTTGACGAAATAGGCGATAAAATTGCCGGAAGTATCATCAATTACTTCAAAAACGAATATAATATTCAACTAATTGAAAGATTAAAAAATGCCGGGCTGCAATTTAAAATAACTGAAAACGAAGAAAACGAAAATATTTTAAACGGAGCAAAAATTGTAATTTCCGGAACATTTAAAAAACACTCAAGAGAAGAATTGAAAAAATTAATTGAGCAATACGGCGGAAAAAACGTCTCCTCTGTATCAAAAAATACCGATTATTTTCTTGCCGGAGAAAAAATCGGACCTTCAAAACTCGAAAAAGTCAAAAAATTCGGGATAAAAAAAATCAGCGAAGATGAATTTACGGAAATGATAAACAAAAACCGGATTTCTTAAAATCGTTTTGTTTTTGTAATATTGTAATTCTAAATACATCATTGTGAGTTTAAAAGATTTCATAATATCAAAAAACATCAAAAGAATACGACGAAACGTCCGGTTTCATAATTTTGAAACAGCCGAAAATATTGCAATTCTGTATTGCATACAAAGCAAATCCGATTATGAAAAAATAAAGGAATTTGCCGAAGAATTATCGCAAAAAGGAATAAACGTTAACACTTTAGCTTATGTTGTTAAACCTGATGATATAGGAAATATATATTTCGGACAAAAAAACAACAATTTCTTTTCAGAAAAACATATTACCAAATTCGGAAAGATAAAAGAAACTTGCATAAAAGATTTCATAAACAATAAAACGGATATTTTAATTAACGCCTGTATAAAAAATAACTTTTATACGAAATATATTTTTGCTCTCTCAAAAGCCGAGTTTAAAGTTTCGGGCATTACGGGCTGTAAATATTCAGACCTTAACATAAACATATCCGAAAACGAAAATTCAGACTTTTTTACGGAACAAGTAATGTATTATCTTAACATTATAAAACAAGGATAAAACACTAAATAAAATGCAAAACAAACTAAAAGGAACCGGCGTTGCAATGGTTACGCCTTTCAGAAATGACGACAGCATTGATTTTAATGCACTGAAAAAACTTACAGAACACCTTGTAAACGGAGGAGCGGACTTTCTGGTCGTAATGGGAACAACCGGTGAAAACCCTACACTTTCGATACAAGAACAAGAAACTATTTTAAACTATGTTTCTGAAGTTTCGGAAAACAAACTGCCTATTGTTTTCGGTATAGGAGGCAATAATACGCAGGCAATTATAAACAGAATAAAAAAAACCGATTTTTCAAACATTACGGCAATTCTTTCAGCTGCACCGTATTACAATAAGCCTACACAAAAAGGTCTTTACATTCATTATAAAACTATAGCAGGAGCTTCACCCGTTCCCGTAATTTTATACAATGTTCCGGGGCGAACATCTGTTAATATCTCTGCCGAAACAATTTTAAAACTGTCAAATGATTTTGAAAACATTATTGCCGTAAAAGAAGCATCCGGAGATATAAACCAAGTAATGCAGATTATTAAAAATAAACCGGATAATTTTACGGTTCTTTCAGGTGATGATACCTATACCCTGCCCTATATCACTCTCGGTATGCAAGGTGTAATTTCAGTTACGGCAAATGCTTATCCCGAAGAATTTTCGCAGATGGTAAATGCAGCTCTTAAATTTGACATAAAGACAGCCCAAAAGCTACACTACAAATTGCTTGATTTTACGAATGCTCTGTTTTCAGAAGGAAATCCCGGAGGTATAAAAGCTGCTTTGGAAATTCTCGAAATATGCAAAAAATACGTCAGGCTGCCGTTAGCTTCCGTAAGTAAAGAAACTTATGAAAATATTAAAAATCTGATGAAAAAAATATAATCATCGAAATAAGATAATCCGAAGCAGTAACAACTTTTAATCCCGGTTATCGGAATTTTCTTTTTTCCCTTTTCTGAATTGATTTATGATCAAAAAAATAACGACACCCATAAGTACGGGCAAAGTAAACAACTTAAGTATTGCAATAAATTCAAACATTATTTTTTATATTTTTATCCGGTATAAACTTCGTCTTGTGTGATAATTGCCAAAACCCAAGAAAAATCTCCGTTATTTATTTTAGTTCCGCAATATTCACAAACTCCGGCTTGCCCTATTTTATCGGCAGGTGCTCCGCAATTCGGACAAGTAGAGTAATCATACTCGTCTTTTTCTACACCTGTTCTTCTTATAAAAGTCCAATATTCACTGAATGCTCTCGGTCTCTTATTCGAGCCGCCCCGAACTTTTCCTGATTTATCAACTACATAATCTAAAGATGATGCAAATATACGAACGGTTATAGATTCATAGAACTTGTCTAAGTCCATTCGGACAAATTGCACGTTACTGATATTGATATTCTCAAGTTTATTTGTTAAGCCTGCACTCTTATAAGTATTAATCCAAAACATAAACGACTCGTAAAGCCTGTCTGTAAGTAAATTCCGAACCTTTTTAAGTCTGTTTTTACTCCATGCTTCATAAATTCTGAAAAAATACTCTTTTATAACCTTTTCTTCAAAAGACGGTCTCCAGGTATTCCAATCTAAATTATGAAGTTGTGAAAATTGCACTAAAAACGTGTTTAAACTGCCTTGATAGATAGTAGGCAGCATAGTTCCGCGTTCCGGTTCGTAATGTGCCAGCCCGCTTGTTCTTAAAACATTCAGGTTTATAACATTATGTTTTTTTACAAACCACTGCATTTCTCCCGTATTAATTTTTGTTCCGCAACTTTGACAAACTCCGTTATCGGTAAAATCAGCCGGAGCTCCGCAATTAGGACAAGCAAGTTTTTGCATTTTTTCGGGTTCCGGAGATAATATGCCTGCTTTTCTGTTAAAATACCATCTCTCGGTAAGGGAGTATCTCGTACTTTTATTTTTAATCGTTAAAGTATAATTTGCATTAATATCAACGGCTATTCCCGTTATATTTTGAAAAAACTTAATTTCACTTATCTTCATACTTCCTATTACAATTTCTGTTATCCGCTGCCTGTTACTTGTTCTTTTTGAATTTAAAATTTCCTGTTCGCCTAAAAACGGTGAGAGATTTTTAAATTCTTTTGTTCCGTACCACGTATAATATTTATTAAAAATCGAAGAAACAAAGTCCAAAAACAAAATTCTCGAAAAATTAGGGTCGACAATTTTCAGTTTTTGAATTTCCGACTCAATATTGTTATGTTTTGCATATTTTGCCTGAAATCCCGGAGATGAGATTACTGTTTTATTTTCATTTTTATTTTTTCGCTGATTTATATTATAAAGAATAAAAATAACTATAACTAAAGGAATAGATATATATGGAGGCAAAAGGCTGAATATAAGATATATAAGCATGGCTATTCCGTCTCCGCCGCTGCCCCCGCTACCGCTGCCGCCGCCGGAATATGAATGTCCTCCTCCCGGGCGTGCCCACAATAAATCAATGAAGAAAGGACTTATAATAAAAATAAATGTCAAAAGAGTTATCAGTAAGTAAAATAATCTTTGTTTTTTATTAATCATAACAAACAATTTATAAAGTAAATTAAGTAATTAAAGGTCAACCTCTAAATCATCGGGTAACTCGTTAATATCATTTTCAACGGGAGGAATATATTCTGCAAATATTTTTTTGCATTTTTTAATTTCAGCCAAAAAAGCATCGGCTGTATTATTTTGATTAAAAATACTTTGAAAATTTTCATTGATATTTTGCCACTCCTCATCCGGTACGGCTGTAAATGCTCCTCTGTCAGGCAAAACAAACACTTGCTTCTCAAAAACGGATACATATATTAATACTCCTGTTTTTTCATTTGTAAATCTGATTCCTCCTTTTTGAAAAATTGCCCTGCCGTAAATTTCGGTATTACGTTTCAGCCTTTTCTTATTTATCAGAAATCGTTTCCACGGTTTTATTATTTCTGTTAAAAAATAGGTAATAATAAAGGTGAAAATCGTAATTAAATAAATGAGATAAACATTAATCTCAAATTTAGAAAACATTAACCACGAAGACACAAGAAACATTGAAACACTTGCTGCCCAAAGAGATATATCTCTGTAAAATCCTGACTTTGCCTTTATTAACGTAACAATCTCAACAAGCGAATTATTCTCAATATCTTCTGTTATTTCATAAAGTTTTGATTTAAAATCATCATTAAATTGTTTCATTTATACCGTATTTTGTTTGAAATTATAAATTTAAATAAAAATAGTTTTTCAAAAAAATTTGTTTTATAAAATTGTAAATTACATTTTTGAAGTTGTAAAATTAACAGGTTTATAATATCACTTAAATGCAACAAAACGGTAAACTTATAGTATTTTCAGCACCTTCCGGCTCCGGAAAAACAACAATTGTAAAAGAGCTTCTGAAAAAGAAAGATTTAAGACTTGAATTTTCGGTATCGGCAACAAGCCGTAAAAAAAGACCTGAGGAAACAGAAGGAAAAGATTATTACTTTTTATCAGTTGATGAATTTAAGAAAAAAGTCAGGAATAATGAATTTGCCGAATGGGAGGAAGTGTATAAAAATCAGTTTTACGGAACTCTGAAAACTGAAATAGAAAGAATAAGAAATAAAGGTAAAAACGTGATTTTCGATATTGACGTTGCCGGCGGTATTTCCCTAAAAAATTTATACGGCGACAATTGTCTTACAATTTTCATTAAACCTCCCTCAATTGCCGAACTTGAAAAAAGATTAAGGCACAGAAAAACCGAAACGGAAGAGAGTTTAAAAAAACGTCTTGCAAAAGCCGAAAAAGAGTTGTCGTTTGCAGATAAGTTTGATACGGTTATAATAAATGACGTTTTGGAAACTGCCGTAAAGGAAGTAACAGAAAAAATTGCGATATTTTTAGGTATTTAGTTATAATCCCCTCATATATTCTTCCCGCAAATTTGCTTTATCCGGGTTTTGTAATACAAAATTAATTTTATTTAAAAGGTTTTCTTTGTCTTTTAACAAAATACCTTTTAATACTAAATAATTTGAAGCGTGATCACTGCGAAAAACTGTCTGTTTCAACTCTGTATGTTGCAGCAGAATACCTATTTCATTAATAAGTTCAAGTTTATTAAGAGCAGTAAAATTTCCGGCATATCTTTTTTTAAAATGTTCTTCGCCGTAAGGAAAACTTAAAACCAAAGTTGATAAAAACTCCGGTTGCAGTTTATTTAATAATCCGGCTGAGTTTACTGCATGTTGAACGGTCAGTTCTTTACCGCCTAAGCCGTTAAGAATCATAACGGAAAGTTTAATTCCCGCATCTTTTGCTTTCAGCAGTCCTTCAAGAGTTGTATTTGAAGTTTCGCCTTTGTTTACATTTTTTAAAACTTCATCGTCTCCTGACTCAATTCCTACATATGCCAAGTCCAAACCTGCTGATTTTAATTCTTTTAATTCTTCTGCTGATTTCTTCAAAAAATCGGAAGGTCGTGCATAAATTGAGATTCTGCGAACTCCGGAAAGCTTACTTTTTATCTCTCTCAGAATTTTAAGCAGTTTATTTGCAGATAAGACCATTGCGTCTCCGTCGGCAAGAAAAACTTTATTGAAACGAAAACCAGATACCGATTCAATTTCTTTTTTTACAAGCTCAAAAGGCTTTATTTTAAATGTTTTTGAAGAATACATTTCGCAAAACGCACACTCATTCCACGAACATCCGCCCGTTATTTGCAAAATAAGGGAATAAGCTTCGGACGGCGGGCGAAACAAGGGTTCTTCATACTTAAACGAGAAATAATTCATTCAAAAGAATATAAAAATTAAATTTCCTAAAACAACTTTCTTTTCTTTTGCGGATGGTTCCAAAATCCTTGTTTCTTCACAACATCTAAAAGCGATAAAGAAAATGCAATATTATTCTCTTTTGTATATCTTTTTTCGGTAAAAACCTGAGCTAAGTTTTCAGTTCCGTTTTCTTCCGTCAGCTTTTTTGTAAAATCAGAATTTTCAAGGTTTTCGTATATTTTATTAATATCTTCATCTGAAAAATCTTTGTATATTTCGTAATGAACAACTGCATTATCAGGCAGCCTGTCAGTTAAATAAGGAGCTTCATCCGGATAACCTACGGTTAAGGTCGTAACCGGAATTACCCCTTTAGGAAGTTTAAGAACTTCAATAATTTTTTCGGCTGTATAATTCGTAGTTCCCATATAACAAATTCCCAAACCTTCAGCTTCAGCAGCTAATGCACAATTTTGGGCCGTAATAACAGCATCTATACTTGCCGTATAAAACCATAAAAAATTATCGTATGCCGGATTTGCATTTCGCAATTTACACCATTTCGTAAAACGGTTTAGATCAGCACAAAATGTTAAAATCAAAGGTGCTTGTTTTACTGCTTCCTGATTAAAATGTAACGGCAATAATTCTTGTTTTTTTGTTTCATCTTGAGTAACTATAATACTGTATGCCTGCATATTACCTGTATTTGAAGCCCTTATTCCTGCTTTAAGAATAATATCTAAAGTTTTTTCAGGAATTTTGTCTGATTTATATTTTCTTATTGACCTGTGATTTAATATTATATCTGTCATTTTTATGATTTTATCATTTAATTACACTTTAATATCTGAGCGGCTCAATTCCTTCTCTGATAATTTCTATAACATCCCCCGTGCAGTCAGCAACAGTTGATGCCTCAATTTTTCCGTAGCCTCCGTCAATAACAGCATCTGCAATATTTTTGTATTTTTCGTAAATTAAAGAAGGGTCTGTCATATATTCCCTTATTTCGTCATCGGCATGAACGGATGTTGTAAGAATCGGATTCCCCATTTCTCTGACAATTGTTCTTACAATTTCATTATCAGGAATTCTGACCCCGATTGTTTTCTTACTTTTCCTAAAGAAATTCGGGATATTATTATTTGCATTCAAAATAAAGGGTATAAAACTTAAAGATGCCGATTTTTCTTTTATTTTTGATG
>CAMZKI010000162.1 GCA_947311125.1 uncultured Chlorobiota bacterium | reverse complement strand
TCATATTATTTTTTAAAAATAATTATCTTATAAAAAGTTAAAAAAATAATTAAATTTGCAAGTATAGATTTTTAAACTTAATGCATATTTTTTTTGAGTATATACTGAAGATGTCGTTAACGTTCTTGTTCGTAACAACGGGAGCAGGTACTACATTTTCTCAAACAAAAAATTCCGGTTTTCCGAAAACAGAGAACTATTTAAAGTTGTTGCAAAACAGTGACAGTTTAATATGGGTGCAAGATTCCGTTTACTATTATATAAATAGTTCGGGAAACTTAGTTTTATATGCAAGAGCTAAAGTTACACAAAGAGATAATACCGGCAACCCGTTAAGTTATGTTTATCAAATGTGGTCTGCAAATACAGAAAAATGGAAAAATTCCCAGTTTTATAATTTATCTTATAATACCTCAGGGTATAAGACAAGAGAATTTGTCAGAAATTGGAAAAATGAATCCGAAACTTGGGAATACTATAAAAATTCTCTGTTTAGTTATGACAGTTACGGAAATTTGATTCAAAATATTTTTCAAGATTGGAATATATCTGTATCCGAATGGGAAAATAACCACAAAGAAACTTTTACTTATAACACAGACAACTTTTTGACAACATATATTTTATCTGTTTGGGATTTAGAAAAGAATGAGTGGCTGAATAAAGAAAAATATGAAAAAAGCTATGATATTTCAGGAAATGAGACAGAATATATTATGCAAGTCTGGAAAAAAGAAATATATAATTGGGTTAACAATTACAGAGAAATATATACATATAACACACAAAATTTATTAAATTCACAAACAAACCAGAACTGGGATACAATATTAAGTTCTTGGATTAATACAAAAAAGTTACTTTTTTCGTATGATTCAAATAGTAATATTACAGAAATAACAAATCAATATTGGGATTTGCAGCAAAATGTATGGATAAATACCTTTAGAGATTTATACGAATATGACAACAGGGGAAATATTTTAATTTACACAGGACAAAATTGGGACAATGGTAACAACAAATGGATAAATGTCCACAGAATTATCTATACTTACGATGCAAACGGAAATAAGCTCTCAATTACTAAACAGTTTTGGAATTCCGCTTCAAATACCTGGATAAACTCTTATAAATACATCTACACTTATGATTTTTTAAACCACCTTATATCCGCAATATTTAATCTGTGGGACAATAATTCCGTTTCTTGGTATACTTCATATAAAAACAACTTCTTTTGGTCTGAATATGACCCGAATAAACCCGAAAAATTACCGGATAATATAACTGTTTACCCTAACCCCGCCAATGATAAAATTAAAATTACGGGAAAAAATACCGATATTTGTGATATTAAGATGTATTCCGTATCCGGAAAAGAAATCAAAAATATTTTCTTCGGAGAAAAAGATAAAAAAGAAGTTGACATAAATAATATTTCCGGAGGCATATACCTTTTAAAAATAAAAACAGCAAATGACAGTACCGTAATAAAAAAGTTCATAAAAGTAAAATGAATAAAATTGTAAAATACTTTAAATCACAGACAGGAAAAGAACTGACACAATCACCTTCTCCGGCAGGAATGTGGCTTAAACCGGTACTAATTGAAGTTGAAGAAGGATATCTAGAAGCCGAATTTACCGTCAGACCTGAAATGACAAACCCTGCCGGCATGTTGCACGGCGGTATGATTACCTTAATAGCCGATGAAATGACGGGTGCAACAATAGCAACGTTAGATTTACCCGATTTTTATCCCAGCATAAATATTTATACTGATTTTTTAAACTCTGCAAAACAGGGAGAAAAAATAACTGCAAAAGCAAAAATAATCCGAAAAGGAAAAAATGTAATTAATACCGAATGCCTTATATATAATTCTGAAAATAAACTGATAGCAAAATCACAATCAAATAATATAAAGTCAAATAATCGTAAATAATGTTTCGTATTATAAAAAGATACAAAAGTAAGCCGGGAAACGTCAGATACCCGTGAATAAAATATATATCTTAATAAACTCTTAAAAACAAAATTATAACTTAATTACTCTCACTGTAAAAATTATGGCATATATAATAACAGGTTCAAATTTGACAATAGAAGATGTCGTAAACGTAGCACGGCATAATGAAAAAGCAGAACTGCATCCCGACGCATTACAACGCATAAAGGTTTGCAGAGCGATGCTGGAAAAAAAAATAGATGCACACGAAATAATGTACGGTATTAATACCGGTATAGGAGAATTCTCAGAAACCGTATTGACAGATGACCAAGTAAAAGATTTCCAACGATATTTGATTTACAATCATTCGGCAGGTATAGGCGATCCTATGCCCTTAGAATATGTACGTGCAGCAATGCTTGGCAGAATAAATGTTCACGCACACGGAAATTCCGGAATACGTCCGGAAATAACTCTTACATTAATCGAAATGCTGAATAAAGGTGTTACACCCTATGTGTGTCAGAAAGGCTCAGTCGGTGCATCCGGCGATTTGGCTCCTATGTCTCAAATTGCACTGCTGCTGCTTGGTGAAGGCGAAGCCTATTATAAAGGAGAATTATTGCCCGGAAAAGAAGCTATGGAAAGAGCCGGTATTAAAATTCCGGGACTTAAAGCCAGAGACGGACTGGGAACCATTAACGGCTCAAATGTTCTGACTGCAATGAGTGCAATTTTCTTATACGATGCAAATAATTGGCTTAAACAAGCAGAGATAGCAGCCGCAATGTCCCTTGAGGCTCTAAAAGCAAATATGAGCCCGTATAATAAAAAACTTCACGAAATAAGAGGCTTTAAAGGTGCCGTAAGAAGTGCAGAAGCAATAGAAAAACTAATTGAAGGAGGAGATTTAAAAGCCGGAAAAATTTCTCATAAGGTACAAGACGCTTATTCTATGCGTTCAACACCACAAGTTATCGGTGCTGCTCACGACGCATTGGCTTATGCCCGCTCACAGGTAGAAATTGAACTCAACGGAGTCGGTGATAACCCTATATTCTTTCCGGAAGAAAATATGCAACTTTCAGGTGCTAATTTTCAGGGAACTCCGGTATCTTTGCCTATGGATATGGCAGGTACTGCAATAACAATGGTTTCCGTATTGTCTGAAAGAAGAATGAACAGACTTAATAATCCGGCTTTAAGTTCAGGGCTCCCTGCTTTTTTAACAAAAGGAGCCGGAATGTTCTCCGGACTTATGCTCAGTCAATACACTGCCGATATGCAAATTACCGAACAACGCATTTTATCGGCACCGGCAAGCATACTTTCTATCCCTGCAGCTGCCGACCAGGAAGATTTTGTTTCAATGGGAATGAACACGGCAATAAAAAACTTTCAAATTTTAGATAATGCTTACGGAATTCTCGGAATTGAATTTATGGCTGCAGCCCAAGCTCTTGATTTCAGAGAATACAAATTCGGAAAAGGTGTTACAAAAGCCAAGGAGGTAATACGTAAATATGTTGAGTTTTTAGATATTGACAGACCCCTGTATAAAGATCATACAAAGATGAAAGAACTTGTAAAATCATGCGAGATATTAAACGAAGTTGAAAAAGAAACAGGCTCTTTAGGTTAAGAAACATATCATAAAAAGAAAAGAGATGTCAAAAAAGGCATCTCTTTCTGTTTATTTCTATGAAGTATATTACTTCTTAGCCCCAACTTTCAACATGAATTTCTCCCGGTTCTTTTCTCTTATGTTCTTTAAAACCGTCTTTTGCCAATATTTCAAACATACTCTCAACCATTTTTGGATTTCCGCAAAGGAAAATATGTGTATTATCCGGCATAGGTTTTATACCCCAAGCTTTTTCAATAACACCGTCAGCCCACATATCCTGAACAAAACGAGTATCTCCTCCCCACGGAACATGCTCTTTTTCTGCATCAATAATCGTAGGTAAATACGTAAATCTGTCAGATAAACTTTCCAACAACATTAATTCGGAACTGTAGCCCAAATCCCAAGAATTTGCAGCACCGTGAATTACTGCAATTTTTCTTTTACTTGTTCCTAAAATATTTGAACGCAGCATACTCACGTAAGGAGCAATTCCCGTACCTGTTGCCACCAATACAATATTATGATTTTCGGGAACCTGCTCTAAGGTAAACATACCTACCATTTTTTTACCTAATTCTATTCTGTCTCCGATTTGTAAATTAAATAATCTCGGAGTTAATGCTCCGGAACGGACTAAAGAAATATAAAATTCAATAAATTGCTTAGACTGAGAAGACGATGCTATTGAATACACTCTTTTTATCATTTTATCCGGAGGAAGTTCTTCTGTTTCCGGAGTTGCATCAGGAACCCGAGATGCAGAAGCCGGAAGAGCTAATGCTGTGAATTGCCCCGGCAAAAAATCCGGAAGTTCCCACCCGTCAGGTGCAATCCTGAAAATTTTCATAGACGGAGATACTTGTATTATCTGAGTTACTACGGCATTTAATTTATTTTCCATATAATTTACTTTATTATTTATGTTATCTAGTATTGCTATGTAATACCGCCGAAATATTTCATAAATTGAATTCTTTCGTACGCTCTGTTATAATTCATATTATGAAAACTTAATTTCCCTTTCATATCTTTAACTGTTGCAAAATTATGATTAATCATTACATTTTCAAATTCTTTTATTATCTCTCCGATATATTCAAACCCGTTTTTATATATTGCCGAAACAATATGTACTGCCGATGCTCCCGCCAATATCTGTTTTGCCGTGCTTATTCCGTTATGAATTCCTGTAGTTGCTGCTAAATCCGCATCAACTTTTCCCGAAAGCAAAGCCACCCAACGTAAAGGCAAAGTATATTCATCAGGCGTGCTGAAAACATTTGAAGATGTAATTTTTAATGTCTCAATATCAATATCAGGATTATAAAACCTGTTAAACAAAGTTATTCCTCTAACATTTCCGGAAGCACTTAAATTATATATCAATTTTGCCAAACCTGCCGAATAATAACTTATTTTTACAGACAACGGTATCGACACAGTTTTTTTAACTTTTTCAGTAATCTTAAAATGCATATCTTCAATATCTTTGCCGTCTTTAAACGGGTCTGACGGCAGCACGGAAATATTAAGTTCAAGTGCGTCGGCTCCTGCTTCTTCAATATCTTTAGCAAAAGATGTCCATTCCTCGTCGTCAACACAGTTTATGCTGGCAATTACCGGAATTTCAACAGAATCTTTTGATTCTGCAATTAAATTTAAGTAATCTTCAAGTACTTTGTGTCGCGTGTACTTTTCTATATACTCATACGCCTCCGGATAATCATTAATACCGCCGTTTACCGTTCTGTGGGTCTCAGCATTTATTTGTTCCTCAAATAAGGATTTTAATACAACAGCTCCTGCATTATTATCTTCAAGTCTTTTGATTTTGTCAGGGCTATCGGTTAATCCGGAGCTCCCGATAACAATAGGATTTCTTAAATTTAACCCCAAATACACGGTTTTTATATCCATTTTTTTATGTTTAATAAGTATTACAAAACTAATTAAAAATATCATTTTTTCTAAAAAAACAGAAAGAATTCGTATTTAACAACTGTCACCAATTTAGACTGATTTTAAATTAATCCCTGCCGTTAAAAATATACTATCCAAGCAATATCTTATATCATAAGGAAAATATCAAACGTTAAAGAATATAAATATATAAAGACTTGAAAATGCTTTTTATTTATTTATTTATTTATTTATTTTTGTGTTTAGACAAACAAAATTAACATCTGTCATATGACGGTTATCTTTATATTAATAGGTCTGAGTCTGATTGTAGCCTTTATTTTCTTAGGAATATATATTTGGTCTGTAAAAGACGGACAATATGATGATAACTATACCCCTTCCGTAAGAATGCTTTTTGATGATAATATACCTCTGTCCGAAAAAGATAAAGAAAAAGAAAAGAAAAACAACCCTAATAATAAAAAGTCTGAAAACAATTAAATTTTTATAAGTATGATACAGGAAAAATTTTATTATGACAATAAGATTGTGAAATTGTTCGCCTTAGCTACAATACTATGGGCAATCGTAGGAATGCTTGTGGGTCTCTGGGCTGCAGCAGAACTTGCATACCCTTCTTGGAATCTTAATTTATCTTGGCTTACGTTCGGAAGGTTGCGCCCCTTGCATACAAATGCAATTATTTTTGCCTTTACGGGAAATGCAATATTTACCGGAGCTTATTATTCTGTGCAAAGACTGCTGAAAGCAAGAATGTTCAGTGATTTACTAAGTAAAATCAATTTCTGGGGATGGCAATTTATTATTGTTTTGGCCGCAGTTACACTGCCGCTCGGAATAACAACGGGAAAAGAATACGCAGAGTTGGAATGGATAATCGACATTCTGATTGCCGTAGTTTGGGTTGCTTTCGGATGGAACCTGATAGGTACAATGATAAAAAGACGTGTGCAGCATATATATGTGGCAATTTGGTTTTTCCTCGCAAGTTTTGTTGCTGTAGCTGTATTACACATAGGAAACTCAATTGAAATACCGGTCAACTTCCTTAAAAGTTATACTGTTTATGCAGGAGTTCAAGATGCTGTCGTTCAGTGGTGGTACGGGCATAATGCCGTTGCATTTTTTCTTACAACGCCCTTTCTGGGGTTAATGTATTATTTTCTTCCGAAAGCTGCGAACAGACCTATTTACTCATACCGATTATCAATTATACATTTCTTGTCTTTAATTTTTATATATATGTGGGCAGGACCGCATCACTTATTATACCAAGCACTGCCGGATTGGGCTCAAACTTTGGGTGTCGTTTTCTCAATTATGCTTATTGCTCCCTCTTGGGGAGGTATGATAAACGGGCTGCTTACACTGAGAGGTGCATGGGATAAAGTAAGAGACAGTGCTATTCTCAAATTCTTTGTTGTAGCCGTTACAGCCTACGGTATGTCAACTTTTGAAGGCCCTATGCTTTCAATAAAAACCGTTAATGCTTTAAGCCATTTTACAGACTGGACAATAGCCCATGTCCATATAGGAGGAATGGGGTGGAACGGTTTTATGGCTTTTGGTATGTTGTATTGGCTGATTCCGAAACTGTTCAATACAAAGCTACATTCGGAAAAATCTGCAAATCTGCATTTTTGGATTGCAACCCTGGGAATGTTAGCTTATTCTCTTCCTTTGTATTGGGCTGCATTTACACAAACCTTGATGTGGAAAGAATTTACGGATGCCGGATACTTGGCTTACCCGGAATTTTTAGATACGGTAACTCAAATTATGCCTATGTACGTAACCAGGGTAATAGGCGGCACTCTTTACTTTACAGGTGCAATAATAATGATTCCGAACTTAATAAAAACCATGAAATCCGGACATATTATTGAAAATGAAGAAGCATCTGCTCCTCCCAGAGAGAAAATTGCAAAAAAAAGACTTGCCGGAGAAACTCCTCACAGATGGGTTGAAAGAAAAGCCGTACATTTTACTGTTTGGGTCTTAATTGCCGTAATTATAGGAGGATTAGTTGAAATTATTCCTATGATTACCGTAAAATCAAATATCCCCACGATAGAAGCGGTTAAACCTTACACTCCTTTAGAACTGGAAGGAAGAGATATTTATGTCAGAGAAGGTTGTTATACATGCCACTCGCAAATGGTAAGACCGTTTCGCTCCGAAACAGAAAGATACGGAGAATATTCAAAACAAGGAGAGTTTGTTTACGACCACCCGTTCCAATGGGGTTCAAAGCGAACAGGTCCTGATTTGGCACGCTCCGGATACAGAGGCGGAAAAATGTTCAGACCTGCCGTATGGCACTATGAGCATTTTAAAGACCCTCAAAAATTTATAGAGGGTTCTATAATGCCGGCTTATCCTTGGTTTTTTGAAAATGATTTAGATTACAGCTCTCTTAAACGTAAAATTAACGTTATGCAAATGCTCGGAGTTCCTTACCCTGAAGGATATGCCGACCGAGCAGAGGCTGATTTGAAAAAACAAGCAGAAGAAATTGCGACAGAGCTTAAAAACGCGGGTAAGGACATAGCCTGGAATAAAGAATTAATTGCAATGATTGCCTATCTCCATAAACTCGGCAAAGATATTTCCTTGGCTACAGAAAGTAAAAAATCAGACGGTGATAACAGCACTACAAATATATCTTTATCAGATAAGCCTGAAGATCTGCAAGCAGGAGCCGAAATTTTTAAAAGCACGTGTGCCTCTTGCCACGGTATAAACGGTCAAGGAGTTGTAGGCCCCAACTTGGGTGACAACTTTACTATACACGGAAGTGAGCCGGAAAATATTTACAAGGTTATCGCTAACGGTGCCGGAATTATGACAGGATACAAATCTCAGTTTGAGAAAACAAAGCTGATACAACTTACAAGTTATGTTCACTCTCTCATAGGAACGAACCCTGAGAACGGTAAAGACCCTGAAGGCAAAGAAATTAAATAAAATATAATTATGCTCGGAGAAAAATTAAAATATTTGCAAGACAGTCATTGGGTAACTATATGGCCTAATATTTCGGTTGTTTTATTTACCGTAATTTTTATTCTGATAGTTATAACTGTTATCAAATATAAAAAAACAGATGTTAAAATATGGGAATCAATGCCTCTGGACGATGAGCAAGAAAAATGTTTCTCCGAAAAAAATCAACAAAAAAAGTAATTCATTTTTAAAACAAAATAAAATGGAAAACAACAATAAAGACCCTAAAGAAATTTTTGAAGGATATAACGAAAAATTTGATAAAAATTTGATAACAGACCATGATTATGACGGAATAAAAGAGCTTGACAACCCGCCGCCGCCGTGGCTTATGTGGTTATTCTACCTTACTGTCTTTTGGTCGCTGGGATACGTTGCATATTTTCATTGGTTTAAACAAGGTCCTTTACAAGCCGAAGAATATGAAAACGAAATTGCAGAAGCAGAAAAAAAGTATAAAGATACTAAAACCGGAGCATTCGAAATAATATTGTTGAACGATGAAACTTCGTTAGCGGCAGGAGCAGCAACATATGCCAAATCCTGTACGGCATGCCACGGGCAAAACGGAAAAGGCGGAATAGGAGTTAATCTTGTTGATGAAGAATGGATATACGGCAGTGACATAAAAAATGTTTTTGATGTGATAAAAAACGGAACATCCAAAGGTATGGCATCGTTTAATTCATTACCCGATAAACAAATACTGGAAGTTGCATCATTTGTTCTGACAGAACTGAAAAAATAAAAACAAGGGAAACCGCTTAAGAACTGCAACTTTTATAAAGTTGTAGTTTTTTTTGAACAACAAAGTAAAAAATTGATAAAAATCACATTAATATATGATAAATACTAACCGGTAAAAATTAGAAATGATGGTATCAAACGATAAAAAAGAATCCTCATTCCGAGACTCAATATCCACAATTGATAAAAGCGGAAAAAGAAATTGGGTTTTTGCCAAAAAACCAAAAGGCAGATTATACAATTACAGACAACTGCTCGGTTACTTTCTGTTAGCATTCTTATTTATCGTCCCTTTTATAAAAGTAAACGGAGAACCTTTAATGCTTTTTAATGTAGCTGAACGAAAATTTATAATCTTCGGGGTAATTTTTTGGCCTCAAGATTCTTTTCTGTTTTATCTTATGATGCTTTCTTCCATACTCTTTATCGTTCTGTTTACAGTAGTTTACGGACGACTGTTCTGCGGATGGATATGTCCCCAAACAATATTTCTAGAGTTAGTTTTCCGAAAAATTGAATGGTTAATTGACGGAAATCCTGCAAAGCAAAGAAAACTTAAAACTCAAGCATGGAATTTTGAAAAAGTCTTTAAACGCTTAATTAAACATACACTATTCTGGATTGTATCATTTCTGATTGTATCAGCAATGCTCTCGTTTATTATAGGTGCAGAAAACGTAATAAATTTTATAAAAAAACCTTTTCCGGAACACAAAAGCGGCTTTATCGCCCTAATAGTTTTTACTACAGCTTTTTACTTTATATACTCATGGTTCAGAGAACAAGTCTGCTCGTTAATGTGTCCTTACGGCAGGTTACAGGGCGTTCTCATAGATTCAAATACAATAGTTATATCATACGACTATTTAAGAGGGGAGCCGAGAGGAGCAGCAAAAAAAGAAAAATCTGAAAAATACGGTGATTGTATTGATTGCAAACAATGTGTTTATGTTTGTCCGACAAATATTGACATACGTAACGGAACACAACTGGAATGTATAAACTGTACCGCATGTATAGACGCTTGTAACGCAACAATGAAAAAAGTCGGCAAACCGAAAGGACTTATTCGGTTTGCATCCGAAAACGGAATAAAAACAGGAACAAATTTCAGACTTACACCGAGAAATATTGCATACACTATTGTTCTGACAGGCATTTTAATTTTCTTCTTAACAATGATGCTTACAAGACCTTCCGTAGAGGCAAATATTATAAGGGACAGAAATCTTATGTTCCGGGAAAAAAATGACACAATAATCAATGTTTATAATGTTAAAATTTTAAATAAAACTCATGACAGTCTTAACCTTGCCGTCAAACCGTTAAATTTTAAAGGTAATTTAAAATTTTTCGGAGATGATTTAAGTATTAAAAGCGGCGAAAAAACAGAGCCGAAGATGATTATTTACATACCCAAATCAGAAATAAATAAAAAAAATACGATACTGGAACTCGGCATCTACTCCGACAATAAATTGTTAGAAAAAACAACAACAAATTTTACGGGACCTGACATATAACACAAAAAATGCTTTATATTTGCTGAAAGTAACATAATTTAATATGAAATTAAAATTTACGTGGGGAACAGGTATTCTTATTACCATCATAATTTTTGTAAGCTTTTTTATAGGTTTTATTATTTTCAGTCTTACCCAAGACGTAAACCTTGTAACAAAAAACTATTTTCCGGATGAAATTGCTTACGATACTAAAATAGAAAAAATAAAAAATACGGATAAACTAAAAAATAAAATTAATATTTCCGTTAAGAATAACATCCTGACAATAAAATTTCCGGATGAGATAACCTATCCTGACAAGGTAAAAGGGACCATACTGCTGTATTATATAAAAAGCTACAGAGATGATAAAAAATTTACGATAAGCTTAGACGAAAACAAAACTCAGAAAATTAACATAACTACTTTAAAAAAAGGGAGATATAAGATAAAAACAGACTGGACTTATAATGGCAAAAATTACTTTCAGGAAAAAATAACAGAAATTAAACAGTAATGGATTATCAAGTTTTAATATCAGCATTAATACTCGGTCTGGTAACAGGCTTTCATTGTATAGGAATGTGCGGTCCTATTGCCTTAGCATTACCTCTTAAAAAAGAAAACAGAACGACAAAAGTGAGCAGCACATTGCTTTACAACCTCGGAAGAGCAGTTACATATGCGATAATGGGGCTTTTTTTCGGTTTCTTCGGGCAAAGTTTCGCAATGGCAGGATTTCAAAAATGGATTTCTTTGATAATGGGAATACTTATGATTTCGTATGTAGTATTTCCTGCTGTATTCAAAAATCGCTTCGACATAGATAAACTTTCTTTCAAATATGCAGGGAAGTTGCGCATTAAACTCGGAAAACTTTTCGGAAAACGAACATACTCAAGCCTGTTTGTTATAGGCTTACTTAACGGACTTCTGCCGTGCGGACCTGTCTATGCGGCATTATTCGGAGCAATTGCCGTAGGAGGAGCATTAGAAGGCTCATTATTTATGTTTATATTCGGTATCGGAACAATGCCCGTTATGTTCGCAATCTCGATGTTAGGCAGTAAAATAAACCTTCAGTCAAGAAAAAAATTGTCAAAACTTATTCCTGTTACAATTATTATTATAGGATTTTTATTTGTAATGAGAGGACTCGGACTTGGTATACCTATGCTTAGTCCGCCGGACAAAATGCTTAAACCTCATGAAAAAAATATGATGATGAATAAACAATCTTCAGAAAATATAAATAAGAATACTTATTATTTATTCTGATTCCTTTTTATACTTTTGCAATTAGTTAATTTAATAATAAAAAATAAAAATTATGAAAAAGTTATCAATTTCAATTTTAGCAATTATTTTGGCATTTAATGTTTCAATTCTTTTCACATCTTGCGAAAACAGTGAAAAAGATGCTGATGAAGCAGCAGCAGAAATGACAGAAGAAGCAAATGAGGCAACCGAAGAATCCGCTGCGGAAGAAACTGTAACTGCCGACTATTCTGCGGGTGAAGCAATTTACAAGAGTAAATGCATGGCTTGTCACCAAGAAAACGGAGAAGGCTTAGACCCTTCATTTCCTGCTTTAAAAGGAAAAACAGTAAATCTTGATATGGTTGTAAACGGAAAAGAAGGAACTGCTATGGCTGCTTTCAAAAATCAATTAAGCGATCAAGAAATTGTTGATGTTGTTAATTATGTAGACCATGCATGGGGAAATAATGCAGATGATATTACCCTCGAAGATGTTGCAGCAGTAAAAAAATAATAAAACCCTAACAACGTAACTGAAACATACCTGCAATTCTCAGGTATGTTTTTTTATGCTTATTCTTAAAAAATTAACTTTTTTTAACATTTTAGACGAATTCTTATTTTTTTTTCTTACATTTGTATAGATATAAAAATATTAACTAATAATTTAAATTCTGTTTATCATGAAAAAACGTTATTTCTCAATTATTGCCCTTGCATTCTTTTTCGGTATTGCAACTGTATTTACTTCCTGCGGAAGCGATGAAGATGATGCAAAAGAGGCTGCTGCCGAAATTGAAAACATCTTAAATGAAGCAATGGACGAAGCTGCCGAAACTGTGGACTCTACAGTCCAAGATGCTGCTGAAACTGTTGATTCTGCAGCTCAGGAGGCTGCTGACGAAGCAACTGCTGTTGAAGAAAAAATTGAAGATGCAGTCAAGTAATGAATATTAATTGACTAAACAAAAGTTTAAAGCACCGAAAACGGTGCTTTTTTTATTTAACGCTTTTAATTGTCAGAATTATTTTTTCTCTTAAGCGTAAAAGATTTTTCATTTTTTCATTGTCTCTGTTCTTATTAAACCTTAACTGTCCTAAAGTTTTTACAAACAATCTTGAATAAATAAAAGCAATCAATCCGAAAACAGGCAATGACACAAAATAAATTAACGTATATAAAAAAGACTTCGTAATAAACCAAACTGCCAAAGACTGAAGAATATAAAAAACAGGAAAAGAAAACAAACCTAAGCCGTAAACTATAGAACTCTCAAACTGTCTGTCCTGTAAGCTTTTTGTTATAATTTTAGGTAACAAATAAGGAATAATGTTATTAACCGCACCATATATATAAACAGGAAACCCTAAAATCAGCAAAATTATTTTATGCATTAGCTTTCCGGTCGGCTCACTCTTTTCTAAGACCCAATCTTTTAATTTGAAATCTTCTAAACCTTTTTTATATTTACGAACATCCTCCAACAATTCCCTAAATTTCTCCGAATTCTCTTCTCTTAATTTATCTGCTCTTCTTACAGTCTCTTTATCAACCTTTACTTTATTTTCAAAACGTAACGGTTCAACGGATAATGCACGGGCAATTTCACTGTCGCAAACATCTGACAGAAAATCATATTCATCATGTGTCTGCAAATCTTTTATATGAATTATCTGCTCAGTAATTTTTTTATGCAATAAATTTCCGAATTTCAGCATTGCTTTTGCAGGGTCATTTTTATACTCTTCAATATAATCTTTTAAGCTCAAAGGCTTACCGAAGCTCACATAAAGTTTAGACCTGAAATTCCAGTAATTCGAATAATAAATCCCTGCCGGTATTATTTGAACGTCAGCCTTAAAATCAGAATCTTCCTCCAATTTAAAAGCAACTCTTTGAATACTTTTTTTCAATCTTCTCAAATGCCTTTTATCAATATGCTGAGCTTCAGGAAAGATTACAACCGGGCGTTTATTTTTAAGAACCTGAATTGTTTTATTGTAAATCAACTCATTAAGTTTCAATTTTTCTTTTCCGTCGCGCATTCTGTAAACAGGCAAAATTTTCAGTAAAAACAATATTTTACCCACAAGAGAATTTTGAAAAATATCCGAACGTGCCAAGAAAACAATCTGCCTGTTCAATGCAAAAATTATAGCTAACGCATCCATCAATGCATTTTGATGGTTAGGAGCTATCAAAACCGGCTTACCTTTCGGTATATTCTCTACGCCTTCATACTTTACTTTTTTATAAAAAATTTTATCGTGTGCAAATTTTCCGTAAACTTTAAGTATGGCATAGCGAATCGAAAATTTTTCAACCTTTCCTAATTTCATGAAAGTAAATTTGTAATTAAACTTTAAGATGCAAAGTTATTATTTTCCTCCAAAACAAAAACCTTCATTTATTTTTCTTAACTTTGGAAATCTGATTATTTTAAACAAAAACAAAACAAATGATTGATACTAACAACTTTAACAGTATTTTTGAAAAAAGTATAAATGAATATCATATAAAAAATGACATAACAACGAAAGTTTCAAATCCTTACAATGAAGGAACTCTCGAAAACCTGTTATATAAAAAAAATTGGATTGACACAGTTCAATGGCATCTCGAAGATATAATAAGAGAGCCCGGCATAAATGCCGAAAAAGCACTTGAAATAAAGCGAAAAATAGACAAATCAAACCAAGACAGAACCGATTTGGTTGAATTGATTGATGACTTCTTCTTTGATATGTTTAAAAATATAAAACCTGACAATAATGCTTTTATTGCAACAGAAACACCGGCTTGGGCAATTGACAGGCTTTCTATATTAAACCTCAAAATATACCATATGCGGGAAGAAAGTGAAAGGAAAGATGCCGACAGTAAGCATAAAGAAAAATGCTCATTTAAATTAGCAGTTTTACTTCAACAAAGAGAAGATTTGTCAACGGCAATTAATCAGCTTTTTGACAATATTAAGTCCGGAAAGGCAATTATAAAAACATACAAGCAGATGAAAATGTATAACGACCCGAGTCTTAACCCTGTTTTAAGAGCTTCCGAAAAAAAATAATCTTCGCCATAATGAAAATACTGATTATCAGACTGTCGGCAATGGGCGATGTAGCAATGACCGTTCCGGTTTTAAAAGTTTTATCCGACAAATATCCGGAACATGAGTTTTCCTTAGTCACTAACAAAGCTTTCAATCCTCTTTTTACCGAAATATCCGGTTTAAAAATAATAAATCCTGACCTGAAAGAAAAACACAAAGGCATAACAGGTCTTTTTACTTTATATAAAGAAATAAAAAAAGAACTGAACCCCGATGTTATTATTGACCTGCATAATGTTATAAGAACTAAAATAATCCGCTTTTTTTTCAGCTTAAACGGAATAAAAACAAGCAAAATTAATAAGGACAGAAAAGAAAAAAGAGAACTTACAAGACAAAAAAACAAAATACTAAAACCTCTGAAACATACAACTCAACGCTATGTCGAAGCATTTAATAATGCAGGAATACCTGTAGTTTTAGACTATTTTCCGAAATTAAGCCCGAAAATTATTAAAGCTGAAATACAAAATTTAATTAGTTCAGACGAAAAAAAAATAGGTATTGCTCCTTTTGCAAAACACATTCAAAAGCAATATCCGATAAAAAAAACTGAAATTTTAATTCAGAATCTGTCAAAAGAAGGATACAGAATTTTTTTATTCGGCGGCGGTAAAAAAGAGAAAGAGATTGCCGAAAATATTGAAAAAAAATATCAAAACACCGTTTCCGTTATCGGGAAATACAGCCTTGAAGACGAAATTGCCTTAATAAGCAAATTAGATGCAATTATTACGCCCGATTCCGGGAATATGCACATTGCTGCTTTAACTCCCGTAAAAATTATTTCAATTTGGGGAGCTACCCATCCTTTTGCAGGTTTTACACCTTTTGCTCCTGCGAACAGACATTACATAGTACAAAACGAACATTTAACTTGCCGGCCGTGTTCGGTTTTCGGAAATAAAAAATGTTATAAAAAAACGCTTGAATGTCTTAATTCAATTGAGCCGGAAGAAATTTTCCGTATATGTAAAAAAACAATCGTCGCAAATGAATAAAAACGAGTTGAAAGAATTTCTTGACGAAAAATACGATTTATACAATCGCCCGGAATTTATCGAAACAGATCCCATACAAATTCCGCATCAATTTACACGAAAGGAAGATATTGAAATTGCCGGATTTTTAGCAAGTACAATTGCTTGGGGAAACCGGAAAATGATAATACGAAATGCGAAGAAAATGATGTCGGTAATGCAAAACGAACCTTACAATTTTTTATTAAATGCAAAAATATCGGAGATAAAAAAAATTGCAATCATCGGACACAGAACATTCAAGCCGATTGACTTTCAATACTTTCTAATATCACTGCGAAACATATACAGGAAATACGGAGGGCTTGAAAAAGTATTTTCGGAAGGATATAATAAAAATAACAATGTATTTGAGGCAATTTCATATTTCAGAAAAATATTTTTTGAACTTCCGCACGAAAAACGCACGGAAAAACATATAGCGAACATTGAAAAAAAATCTGCTGCAAAACGAATTAATATGTTTTTGATGTGGATGGTAAGAAAAGACAGCAGAGGTGTTCATTTCGGAATTTGGGATAAAATTCCGGTTTCCGAATTAATGAT
>CAMZKI010000161.1 GCA_947311125.1 uncultured Chlorobiota bacterium | reverse complement strand
TCTGAAGTTAAATAATCTTTTATTTTTCCGTACATAATTTTTATTTTTTGTTAAAATAATAACTTTCAAAATTAGAAAAAAACAAGGAATATCTTAAGCCGTTTTGTAAAAAAGCCCTTTTTGGATAATGTTTTATAACACTTTTAGTGTGCTTCTTCTGAAATAAACTCTGCTTTTGCATTAAGTTAAACATTAATTTTTCGGAATTTGCAAAAATTAACTATATTCGCTTTCAGCTAAAAATAAATATTAACCATACAAAAAAATGAAAAAATGAAAGAAGTTTATATAGTTTCTGCCGTCAGAACGCCGATAGGCAGCTTCGGAGGTTCTTTATCCGGTATTTCGGCAACAAAACTTGGTTCTGAAGCAATTAAGGGGGCAATTGAAAAAGCCGGAATTAATCCTCAGGTTATTGATGAAGTCTTTATGGGAAATGTTCTTTCTGCAAACTTGGGTCAGGCCCCTGCACGCCAGTCTGCATTATTTGCCGGAATTCCGAACAACGTTCCGTGTACAACGATAAACAAAGTCTGTTCTTCCGGAATGAAATCTGTAATGCTGGGTGCTCAAACCATTATGCTGGGAGACAATGATGTTGTGATTGCCGGCGGAACAGAAAATATGTCACAGGTTCCGCATTATGTTCCGGGAATAAGAAACGGAATAAAACTCGGAAACGGCAAATTGGTTGACGGAATGGTAAATGACGGACTGTGGGATGTTTATAATGACTATCATATGGGAAGTGCAGCAGAACTTTGTGCAAGAGAGTTAAAAATTAGCCGAGAAGAGCAGGACAGATACGCCGTTCAGTCGTATAAGCGTTCTGCTTACGCTGTTGAAAAAGGCAAGTTTAGAGAAGAGGTAGTTCCTGTTAAAGTTAAAACCAGGAAAGGAGAAATTACGATAGATACAGACGAAGAATACACAAATGTAAAATTTGAAAAGATACCGTCTTTAAGACCTGTTTTTGAAAAAGAAGGAACTGTTACCGCCGCAAATGCATCAACAATTAATGACGGTGCTGCGGCATTAATATTAATGAGCAAAGAAAAAGCGGAAGAACTCGGAGTTAAGCCGATTGCAAAACTGATAGGATACGGTGATGCGGCACAGGCTCCGGAATGGTTTACCACAGCACCTGTTAAGGCTATCCCTAAAGCAATAAAGAAGGCAGGCTTAAAACAGGAAAATATCGACTTTTATGAAATTAACGAGGCTTTTGCCGTTGTCACTTTAGCTGCAATTAAAGAGTTAGGCTTAGATGAGGCAAAAGTTAATGTAAACGGCGGAGGTATCTCTTTGGGACATCCTCTCGGAGCATCCGGTGCAAGAATTATCGTTACCCTCATAAATGTATTGAAGCAAAACAAAGGAAAATACGGTGTTGCAGGATTGTGTAACGGAGGAGGCGGAGCCTCAGCTGTTGTTGTTGAGTTAATGTAGATCTTTTAGGAAAAAAAGAGAAACTCGTATCGTTTTCGGCGTTACGAGTTTTTTATATCTTAAAGCCGGAAAAAATATTAATTTGTAAATTTTATTTTATGATTATATTTTTACGAAATAATTAATGCCGAATGAATAAAGATTCTCAGGAAAAATCAAATAAAAAATCCGGTTTTTTTTCATCTCTGTCAAGTTTTTTTATTGAAATCTTCAGTATAAAAGACGGAACAAACAGGTTGAAAACCATCGAATTTATTCAGAAAGACATTGAATTTAAAGGAAGAAGTATTTGGATTTTAATTGCTTCAATTTTTATTGCTTCGCTCGGACTTAACCAAAATTCTGTCCCGGTAGTCATCGGAGCAATGCTCATATCTCCGCTTATGGGACCTATACTGGGGGTAGGGCTTTCTGTGGGAACGAACGACTGGGCGATGCTGAAAAAATCATTAAAGTTTTTCTTTATCTCAGTTATCGTTTCTGTCTTAGCATCAACTATTTATTTTCTTATGAGTCCGCTTAAAGAAGCTTCGTCAGAGCTTTTGGCAAGGAGCCGACCGACCCTGCTGGATGTTTTTATCGGTATTTTCGGGGGAATGGCGGGAATAATTGCTGTTTCAGGAGATGAAAAATCAAACGTTATTCCGGGTGTGGCTATTGCAACAGCTCTTATGCCTCCGTTATGCACGGCAGGCTACGGACTGGCAACCCTGCAAATGAACTTCTTCACGGGAGCTTTATATCTGTTTTTTATAAATTCCGTTTTTATAAGTCTTACAACTTTTTTCGCGATAAAATACCTGAGGTTTCCTCAAATGAACTATGTAAGCCCGGAAAAAGAAAAAAGAATTAAATCATACGTATTTATTTTTGTTTTATTAATAATATTACCAAGTGCACAAATCTTTTGGGGTGTTATAAAAGAAGCCAGGTTTAACCGAAGAGCAAACAGTTTTATAAAAGAAAATCTAAGCGATTATAAATCAAACATAATCTTCAAACAAATAAACTATACAGATACTGTTTCTGAAATAAATATATATTTTTCGGGTTATACTTTGTCAAAGCCGGAAATAAAGGACTTACAAGACAAGCTGCGGCTTTACGGGCTGTCCGGGAGTGGTAGTGCAATAAGGGTTACAGACTCAACAGCCCTTATTTTTCATCAGGAAAAAAACAATATAGATACCCTGGTAAGCAAAATAAACAGTTTCGGAAATGAGGTAAAAGAAAAGCTTCGAATTGATATTTTAGAAGATATTTATAAAAAACAAGAAAAGATAATAGAAGGGAAGAACGAAAAAATAAACTTTCTTGAAAATCAAATAATAAAGATAAAAAAGGACACTGTTCCGCTTAAAAAATTAAAAAAAGAGCTTGCCGTTCAATATCCGGAAATTGAGAAATTTGCTTTTGCAAAAAGTATAGAATTAAATGATTCTGCAAAATATGAT
>CAMZKI010000160.1 GCA_947311125.1 uncultured Chlorobiota bacterium | reverse complement strand
CTTTTACTATTTCGACAACATTTTTTCCTCTGATATCATCTGCCGTAAACCCCATCACTTCCGTATAAACAGAGTTACAGTTAATTATTGTTCCGTCGAGAGTATATTCTACAGTCATAATTGTCTTATTAACAGCACTCAATATACTCTTGAAACGTGTATTTATTTCTGCTGTTTTTTCTTGAATTTCCTGAAGTTCAATAACTTTTCTGTTCAGTTCTTCTTCTTTTTCGGCAAGTTTTTGAGTTTGTTTTTGCGAAATTTCCAATAATTTTGCCGTTTTAGTTCCTGTTATTGATGCATCAATCCACGACCCGATATTATCGCTTAACTGTTCAATAAATTCTATTTTATAATCTTCGGGCTTGCTCATAAAGGCTATTTCGATAACGGAATTAATTTTATTCTTAAAAAATATAGGAATAATTGCCAGATATGAAGGAGTTCCGCTTCCTAATCCTGTTGCTGCCTTAATATAATCTTCCGGAATTTTGTTAAGAATAATTTTTTTCTTTTCGGTTACGCAGGCACCTACAAGTCCCTCTCCTTTTTTAAATTTAGTATTCAGGTGTCTTTGTTTATCATAAGCGTAAGCGGCAACAAGTTCTGCCTCTTCTTTTTCTTCATCATATAAATATATGCCGCCCATAAGAGCGTTTACATAATTAACTGTTGAGCGAATAATATTAAACGAGAGTTCCGAAATATTTTTTGAACCGGATCTTTCTGCTTCCGAGATTTCAAAACGCCCTCTTCTCATCCATAATTGCTGAGAAACTTTTTTTTCTTCATTTGCACGTTTAAGTTCTCTGTCCTTAAGATACTCGGCTATTTTATTCAGCATTTTTGATGTTCGGTCATTTTCTGAGCGTTCTTTTATTCGAGTATCAAAATTTTCCGCCTTGATTTTTTCCGCAAAGTGATATACTTCATCGTTATAAGAAACTGTTTTATTAAGATTACTGATTATTTTGCCGTATTCGGCATATGTATTTTCCGGATTTTCTTTCCCTCCTTCTCCCCTACTTATTTTTTCCGAAAATTTTGCAATTTTTTTAAGGGGAAAAAGCAGTTTATTAATAAAAAACAAGATTAACAGACTGCCTGCAATCAAGATAACAGAGAATATTATCCAAAATATGGAATTCTTCTCTTTCAGATAATTATAGGCTGAAACAGGACAGGATATCAGAAACTCAAATTCGGCATTTGTATTTTCGGGGGATATTTTAAAAATATTTCCTGAATTATTGTCCTGTGCTTTAAGTTTATTGTATAAATTGTTTTCTTTTCCGCGGAGGTTTAAAATATTTTTTCCGACATTAAATTTGTTCCCCGAGCTTGCTACAATATTTTTGCGTGTTGTTAGAATTAAGTAATCGCATTTTATGTTTTTTTCTGAAGCAAAATCTGTAAATGTATCTGTATTATACAAAACGGTCAAGAAACCCGTTACAGATGTTTTTTCTTTTACCGGTACCATAATTCCGATAACATTTTCTTTTTTTCGTTCAGTTTTTACATAAAACGGCTCTGAAATTAACACTTCCGATATATTTTCGAAGTCTTTAATATTTATGAAACTGAAAATAAAATCGGTATTATTTGAAATATCTGTTTTTATATTTTTTCCGGTTTTTAACAGAGCTACGGTAAAAACAGTATTCGAAGTATCCTGCAAAAAATTACTTTCTTTGTTTTCAATTCCTGAAATATCTCCAAGAAATAAGGCTGCACCAAGAACATTTTTATCGGAATTTAAAATATTACGGAGTTTTGCTTTTGTTTTTTCAAAATTATTTTGGTCGGAATAATCAATATTACCGGCACTTAAGCGTGCCGTCAAAACTGCTTTTTCAAACTTTCCCGATACTGCTTCATAGTATTTTTCTTCTTTAAGTTTTGATATTTCAGTATAGTTGTAATTTTTATATTTTTTAAAATTTAATGTTAAAATGAGTGCCGTGGTTCCGACAGACAGCAAAAATATTATTAATGTAATAATACTTAATGCTTTTTTTGTTGATATTTTTTTTAAATCGTTCACAATTATTCTTTAACGGTTCCGATTGACAAAATTCTGTATATTTTCCTTCTTACGTTTTTAATAGGTACGTATGTTTGTTTAAAGGTAACTTTCCTGCTTCCTATTTGTATGGTTTCTTCAATGTTGACAGTTTTTTTATTAAGTAAATTTTCCCAAAACATTTTATACTTTTCATCATAATTATCGGTAAGAACAATGTCTTTATGAAGTTTTGAAATAAAGTCTTTTTTGCCTGCGTCAAATATACCGGTTACTTTTGAACTTACATCCATTACATAGCCTTTAAGGTCATACTCAATAAGGTAGGATACGCTTTTTATTGAGTCTATAATTTCTATAAGCTGAAGTATTTGCTTGTCGAGATTTCTGTTTTGTTTTCTGTGTGTATTTATTTTTTCCTCAAGCGTTTTTCTTTGATTTTCAATTTCTTCTGCTTGTTTTTTTGTTTGTTTCAAAAGAATTTCCGTTTGCCGCGAATGTTTTAAGTTTGCTATCGTTGATGCAATATTTTCTCCTGTGTCTTCAATAAACTTGATATATTCTTTTTTAATAATTTCTATGCTTCCAAGCTCAATTATTGCCTGAACTTCGTTGTTAAAAATAAGCGGAACTAACAATATGCAATTTGGTCTTTGAAACCCGAAGCCTGATTCTATAAATGTATAATTTTCGGGAATCTCTGTAAGGAAAATACTTTGTTTTTCCAAAAAGGCTCTGCCTGTCAATCCTTCATCCGTATCAATTGTTCGGTTCGTTGTTCGGTTTTTTGAATATGCATAACTTGCTGCCATTTTCAACTTTTTATTATGTTGAAAATCTTCCTCTGCTATAAACATTGCAACTTGTTCGGCACCGGTAAATTCTGATATTTTTTTAACTATTTTTGAAGATAAATCGGTAACATCTGCTGAATATTGGAGAATTTCCGATATTTCCGATGCTGTCTTGTCAAATTCTGTTTTCAGTATTAACTCTTTCTTTCTTTCTTCTTCTGCTTTTTTGATTTTAATAAACTTGTTTCTTATAAGTTCAATATTTTTTATTAAAGCGTCCTCTTTAAAATCATCACAAACTTTAACGTTATAATTTCCTTTTGCCGTTTCGGAAATGATGGTTTTAAGTTCACTGAAATATTCCTGAAAAAAGCTTAATGTTTTATTTTTTTTTCGGCTTTTATTAATTTCAGGCACCGTCTTTTTAATACTCTGAAGCAGTTTATAGTGTTTTTTTCTCATTTCAAAGTCATAGTAAAGAAACAGAACGACAAAAATCGAAAAGATTATAATTATAAATGTGAATAATAAATATTTGACAGCTTTAAAATTTTGATTTATTTCACTTTTCGGCACATAAAATCCGAGATAAACCGAAAATTCCGGAATATACTTATAAAATAAACTACCTTCATTTAATTTTTTTATGAATATATCCTTATATTCAACAGGCGGCATTTCTGAAATTTTAATACCTTCCGGTAAGTTATTTTTGTTTCCGCCGAAAATTATTTTACTGTTTTTGTCGAAGACAATCAATTCATTTTTAAATATTTTGCCTATGGCAGGCAACAGGTTTTCATTACTTTCAAGGGTTATAAAAACAGTTATTTCACCTTCGTTATACAGGGGAAATGATTTTCGGGTAATTAAATCTGATGTGCTTCGAGTTTCAATAATAACATCTTCTCCTTTTAAAATTTTATTTGCCGGAGACTCGTCATCTGTTATAAAAATATACTTTTTTCTTGCATTGGGTTTCGTGCTTGAAATCCGGACAAATTCACTGCCGGATTTTTGCCATACTTCAACAAATGTATTATTAATATAAGTTATTTTTTCGGCAATATTATTTAAAGAAAGTCTTTTTACGGAATTAAAACTAAGAGAGGGAAATACAAACTTTTTCTGATAATTTCCGTCTTTATCGGTTGCTGTTATCTCTGTGCTGTTTAATGTATCTGCCGTTAATTCGCCTGCCGCTTCAAAAAAAAACAGAATCATTCTTTGTGAACTTATTATTCTTTTTTTTCTGTCGGCATATTTCTCAAAGAGTATATCTGCTGCTGAGTTTAGTTTTTGTATTTGTGTATTATCTGTTTTTGATACAATTTTTTTCTGAATAAAAAAAGACAAGATAAATCCGCTTATTATAAGCAAACTAAATATTAATAAAATACCGAACAGGGATAAGTGTTTATTTGATATTTTTTTAAGCATATTCTAATTATTCAACGGGTAAAAATACGGATATCTCGGTTCCTTCTCCGGTTCCGCTTTTAATGTCTATAAAGCCTTCGTGTTTTTCAACAAAATCTTTTATAAGAATAATTCCGATTCCTGTTCCTTTTTCTTTATTTGTTCCGTATGTAGAAAAGAACTCTTTAGAATTAAGAATTTTTGAAATATTTTCTCGCGAAATTCCGATTCCGTCATCTTTTACCGTAAATTTTACGTATTCTGTACCGTTCTTGTGTACTGTATCGGTAATAAGCGTAATATTACCGTTTTCATTAGTATATTTTACGGCATTAGAAATTAAATTCCGAATAACTGTATTTATCATATGCTCGTCAGCCGATAAATAAAACTCTTTATTTATGTTTTTGACAAGAGTTATATTTTTAGATTCTATATTCGGCATAAAAAGAATTAAGACATCATCAATTATGTCATTAAGAAGGATTTCATCTTTAATAAAAAAAGTTTCTCCGCTTTCATTTTTTGCCCAAAATAAAAGGTTAACAAGTAAGTTATACGCAGCACTTGCCGAATTTCTCAAAGGTTTTATTATTTCTAATATTTCGTCTTTACTCAATTCGTCTATCTCATCTCTGATTATATCTAAAGCAGATGTTATATTTCCGACAGGTCCTCTTAAATCGTGGGCAATAATAGAAAACATAGTATCTTTTATTGCTCCGGATACTTTAAGCTCCTCAGATTGTTTGTGTATTCTTTCGTTTTGTTCTTTTAATTTATTGAGAGCATTCTCAAATTCCCGACTTTTATCTCTAAACTTTTTTTGAGCTTTTTTAACCTCTGTTATATCAATAGAAGTCAAAAGCATTACCTTTCTGTTGTCTATCCACTCAATATATCCGTATGAAAGGTGAAACCATTGTTGTGTCTTTTTTTCAAAATATTCAGCCTCAAAAAAACTGCCGATTTTTGCATTTCTTTTTTCTAAGTTTTTAATTTGACAAATTTCACAATGCTTATTCCTTCCGAAAAATTCAGCGTAACAGGTTTTTCCCGCTTTTTCTCCGAATACTTCACTTGCTTTACTGTTCATAAAAAGAATTGTAAAGTCCTCCGGATCTATCACATAAATTACCGCATTTACATTATCGGTAACCCTCTGAAAAGTATCATACGATTTATTAACCGCCCCTTCTGCCAAAGTATTTTCCGTAATATCCTTAAAAAGAGCTATCCCGCCGTTTATTATTTTATCGTCATATTCGTAGGTAAACGGCTTTGTATGAACCGATATGTATAAATCAAGCTTTTTAAACGTTGTCCTGTATTCTCCGTCATAAAACCCTTCAAAGCCTTTAAATACTTGCAAAAAGGCAGGCAAGATACGTTTATCGCTTATCTCGGCAAGGTTAAAATTTCTAACATCTTCAGGTTTTACGCTAAATATTTTCAGAAAAACATCATTAAAGTCAATAATTTTAAGTTGAGAGTCAAAAAGAAGAATTCCGACAGGTACATTATTGTAAATATCCGAATATCTTCTGAGAATTTGCTTAAATTCAGATTTAACAAAGTGAAGTTCTTCTGAAAGTCTTTTATTCTCAGCTTCAAGAATTTTTATTTTGTCGGTATTCGAATTCTTCATTTATTTGTAAAGTTTCAAACAAAATTAAAAGAAATATTTTAATTTTATATTTTTAATTAAATATTTAACTTTTAAAACGATTTAAATATTATTACAGCATCCGGGAATGT
>CAMZKI010000159.1 GCA_947311125.1 uncultured Chlorobiota bacterium | reverse complement strand
TATATTTACAAAAAACAGTTTATTATTATAAAAATGAAAACTCTTTAATATATCATATTTTTACAACTTTCAGTTTTCAAAATATGATATATTAAAGAGTTTTCATTTTTATAATAATAAACTGTTTTTTGTAAATATAACATTTAAAGAATTGGCGGAAGCAGATAAGCAAAAGATAATAAATAAAATGAAAGATGTTTATAATATAAGTTGTGACAGTATAACAAAAATAAAAATTCAAGATGCGGCAGGAAATATATTTTATATTGAAGATCTATTCGACTTGTCGTTTAACTTATTACTGGGAGGCAGCAGTTTTTTACAGACAAAAAAAGAAACTGCAAAACAACAAAATGAGATAAATATTAAAGAAGAGGATAAGTTTTTAACAGAATTATTTAAAAATATAGTATAAAAGAATTATGAAAAATATTTTACCGGAAATATTAAGGTTTAGTATCCTGTCTGTTTTTGGAGTTATTTTATTCAGGATAAAAGATTTTAGATATGATTACAATTTAGCAGATTTAATATTATTGTGTTTAGTAATGATTTTTGTAATATTTTCTGCTGTCAATATTTATTTCTCAAATTTAAACTCATAAATTATGAAAAATTTAATTATTTTAATTTTAAAGGTTGTGTTTGTAATGCTTGTTGTATTTTCGAGTAAGTTAATTGATATATTATTAGCTTCAGACGGTAATGTTGCATATGCAAATATTGACAACGGTTTTATATTTCTTTTATTCGCCGGTTTGTTTTACGGCAGCAGAAAATTGTATTTGCAGGAAAGAGAATAAAAGAAAAAAGAGTTTTTACCTAAGTTCTTTCGGTTAATAAAAAGGTCTTTTCGCTTTTAAATATATTGTAATTACGAAATTATATTTCCACAAACTTGTTTTTAACTGCAAATGCTACGAGAGATGCCGTATTTACGGTATGTGTTTTTGATAACAGGTTTGCTCTGTGGTTATCGACCGTTCTGTTACTGATAAACAGTTTCTCTGCAATTTCAACATTTGTAAAACCTTCACAAATTAATTGCAAAATTTCTTTTTCTCTTTTAGTCAGCTTTATTTTTTCCTGAATTTTACTTCTGTTTGTTTCGCTTTCAAAAGTTATTATTTCTTTGACATTGAGTATTTCGTTTGCAATTTTTTCTTTTCCTGTTGAGACTAAAAAATCTACTATTTTTTTAAATTCATCGGTTTCAAAATTTGCAGAGTTTGATTTAGTATCTGTTGAAGCGAAGTGTATTTTTTTTACGGTGCCGATAAGAGATTTTTCATTTTCTATTTCTATATGTTTTGCAAATACTTCAATAAAAACAGCTCTTTTATTTTTGTTTACGAAAGATATTTTCAGTTGTATCGAATCGTGTATATTATCAAGCACTGATTTTAACTTAGCCAATATTGACTCGGCATCGTTTATAATTATGTTTCTTAAATTCAGGTTGTTTAACTCTTGTTTTGAATATTCTGTTATTTCTTTAAATTTCTCGTTAATGAGAAAAAAACTGTCGGATTTGAAAATGAAAATTCCTATCAGCGGGTTGTGCAAAAGTATTTCAAATTCTTTTTTGTGCGTATTTTTAATGCGTTCGTGTTTTTCGAGTCGTTTTTTTATGCTTGCCAGGAGGTTGTCCATCTCCAGCGGTTTGGTAATATAATCATCGGCTCCTATTTTAAGTCCTATTTTAAAGTCTTCAGCCTGGGCTCTTGCCGTAAGGAATATAAAAGGAACGGAATGTACGGACGGTATTTTTTCGAGTGTTTTAAATACCTCAAACCCGTCCATTTTCGGCATTTGTATATCACAAATAATCAAATCGGGTTTATGTTGTATTGCCATTTGAATGCCTTCGGCTCCGTCTTTTGCCGTATAGGTTTTAAAACCTTCAAATGTTAAAAAATCGGAAACTTCTTCTAAAAGCGGTTCAAAATCATCAATTATTAAAATTCTTTTTTTCTTCATATTAAGAATATTTACCTTATTTGATTTTTACGGTTTATAAAATTGATTTTATTTTATATATTAATGTTTCGGGACTTACAGGTTTTATTATGTAGCAGCCGCTGTTTAGTTTTTTAGCTTTTTTAACGGTAGTTTCTTCGGCTCTGGCTGTCAGGAATATGACAGGGATGTGTTGTGTGCCGATATTTTTTTTGATTTGTCTGAACAGTTCAAATCCGCCCATTTCGGGCATTACAATATCTGTTATAACTAATTTAGGTTTCATTATTTTTACTATTTCTAAACCTTCTTTTCCGTTTTTTGCCTCAGATACTTTAAAGCCCTCCATTGATAATATGTCACATATTTCTTCCCGAACGGCGATGTTGTCTTCAACAATTAAAATATTATTTTTCATGATTCTTGTATTTGCATTTTTATATCAAAGGCAATTAAAAAGCAGGTCATTTTGCTTTTTAATTCAATTTCTCTTTAGGATTTCTCGGTAAAATAACCGTGAATTTTGTACCTTCTCCCTGTTTACTTTCTACTTTAATATTGCCTTTAAGTAACTCTGTCGATTCTTTTACTATAGCTAAGCCAAGACCTGTTCCTTGTATTGTTTCAACATCTCTGCCTCTTCTGAAAGGGTTAAAAATGCTTTTTAGTTCTTCAGGATTTATTCCAATACCTTTGTCTTGAACTTCAAATTTTAAGAAATATTTTTATAAACCTGCTGAGCAATGCAGTAAAATTTTCACCGAATGCTGATGAAGTTATATTTAATATGTATGCAAATGAAAAATATGTAAAATTTGAAGTTCAAGACAAAGGTATTGGAATAAATCCTGAAGAACTAAAAAGCATTTTTAACCCTTTCAGAAGAGGCAGAGATGTTGAAACAATAC
>CAMZKI010000158.1 GCA_947311125.1 uncultured Chlorobiota bacterium | reverse complement strand
TGGCAAACGGCTGTTGCAGTTAAAAATCAACCCAAAAGAGAAGATATAATGTAATTTTTCTCACAAGTATTATTTTTTTTCAGTTAATTCAATTGTATTATGCAGGTAAAGATAGTTAAATAACTGTTTATTTGTATCATTACCGTTCTGAATTTACTGCAAACGTATCCGCAATCGTTTGCGGATACGTTCAATAAAAAAGCTCGTATTCTTATACGAGCTTTTAATTAAATATTAAATTTGTTGTGAGAAAAATTACATTATATCTTCTCTTTTTGATGTCATTTTTACATCAAACAGCCGTTTCCCAAATATACGACCCCGAAGGGTTAAATATCCCCGGAAGTTGGGACAGTTGGAATAATCCGCCGACAAATCTTGTATTTGCAAGTTCAACGCAAGCCGGCGGAAATATAAGTTTAATTCCCGATTTTAATATTTATCAAACCGTTTTTTCAACACCCTCCGACATGTCGGCAGGAGCATATGAATTCCTGTTTACAAGCGGTCCTTCTACAAATTACTGGCAAAATAAATGGGCTGACGGCAATTTTACACCGAATACAATTACAAACCTTATTTTAAACGGAACAAATAATAACACAATTACTCTCAATGACGGCAAATTCTATGTTATGAACTGGGAAAATATAGGATACACAAATACCCGTGCAATTTTTATGGAATTAAATGCTGCTCCCGTAACAATTACCGGAGTTTCACAAGATATTTCCGTTCCGAATGCATTACAAGACGTAACAGTTAGCGTTACAACCGACAACACACCGTCGGAAAACATATATTTAAGATATACAACCGATAACTGGTCAAGCTCTTCAATCGTTGCCTGTAACTTTACAGGAACTTCCGGAACGGCAATTATTCCGGCACAGCCCGAAGGAACAACCGTAGAATATTATGTATTTACCACATCAATTTCAAACCCTTCGTCCGATTTTAATCTGATAACAATTAATTTCGACAACAACTCGGGCAATAACTATTCATACACAATTCCCGTTCCCTTATCGTGCGATAATGCAAGCGAAGTTCTTACTGCCGACCCTGTATTTCCCATACAAAGCGGGCCTGTAACCATAACGTTTGATGCAACCGGCGGAAACGGTGAATTAATGGGATACAACGGAGATATATACGCACACACCGGAGTTATAACATCCTTAAGTCAAGGAAATAATGATTGGCTATATGTAAAATCAAACTGGGGTGAAAATCTTCCCGAATTAATGTTTACAAGAAACTTACCTGACAGTAATTCATACTCCCTCACAATAAATAATATAAGAGATTTTTACGGTGTTCCTTCCGAAGAAGAAATTTACAAAATAGCTATGGTTATACGAAGTGACAATCCGATTTCCCCGGACAATCCCGATAATTTTTATGTTGCAAGAAATGCAGACGGGACTGATTTTCAGATTGAAATATACAATCAAGGTCTAAACGTAAAATATGTCGGAAAATTGAATAAAGACCCGCTTGTCCCGCTGAATACCGAAATTCCCGTTTGCATATATTCACTTGATGCAACATCAATGTCATTAAAAA
Source organism: uncultured Chlorobiota bacterium (assembly GCA_947311125.1). Lineage (GTDB taxonomy): Bacteria > Bacteroidota > Bacteroidia > Bacteroidales > JAADGE01 > JAADGE01. Next base: position 11,935 of record CAMZKI010000158.1, on the reverse strand, counting down.
TTAACGGAACAGAAGTTGATAATACAACCGCTCCTGATTTAATGTTTGCTCTGAATACAGGAAATTACGCAGAAGGAACACACGAAATTATTGCAACGGCAACCGACGGAACAAATTTTGCTTACGACACAACTTATTTCTACATCAGAGGTGCCGTAACAATCGAAGATTTGCCGACAGGTGTTCATAACGGAATAAATTATATTGATGACAATACGGTAACATTAGTTCTCCCCGACCCTGCCGCAAGTAAAGAATTTGCTTTCGTAATCGGAGATTTTAACGGTTGGACGGCAAACGACGAGGGCTATATGAAGAAAACACCCGACGGAAAATTTTTCTGGACAACAATAACCGGATTAACTCCCGGAACAAAATACGCTTATCAATATTATATCGACGGAGAACTGAAAATTGCCGACCCTTATTGCGATAAAATCCTTGACCCCTGGAACGACCGTTGGATACCCGAAACAACTTATCCTGATTTAAAAACTTACCCGTGGGATTTAACAATAGGAACAGTAAGCATTCTTGAAACCGGACAAACACCGTATAACTGGCAGATCCCTGACTTCACCCCAAGTGCCGTTAATTCAACACAATCAAACCTTATTATTTACGAACTTTTAATACGAGATTTTGTCGAAAGCAGAAAAATTAAAGATGTTACAGACAGTCTTGATTACCTGAAAAATCTCGGAATAAATGCAATAGAACTTTTGCCGATTGCCGAATTTGACGGAAATGACAGTTGGGGGTATGCCCCGAATTTCTACTACGCACCGGACAAAGCATACGGAACAAAAAATGATTACAAAACTTTTATTGACAGTTGCCACAAAAAAGGAATCGCTGTTATACTTGATGTTGTTTACAACCATATGTACGGCGGTTCGCCTCTTGTTCAAATGTATTGGGATAAAAACAACAATCAACCGGCAGCAAATAATCCTTGGTTCAATCAAACATCTCCGCACCCCTACGGTATCGGCTACGACTTAAATCACGAAAGCCCTTACACAAAAGAACTCATAAAAAACAATTTAAATTACTGGTTGACAGAATACAAAGTTGACGGTTTCCGCTTCGATTTATCAAAAGGTTTTACAAACAATTATACAGGAAACGACATTAATGCTTGGAGTCAATACGACCAATCAAGAATTAACATTATTACCGATTATTACAATTACATAAAATCCGTTAACCCAAATGCTTATATCATTTTAGAGCATTTTGCAAATAACGATGAAGAAATTGTTTTAGCAAACACCGGTTGTCTTATGTGGGGAGTAATGAACGAGCAATTTGCTCAGGCAACAATGGGTTACGACACAAACAGCGATTTATCTTGGGCAAGTTATCAAGAAAGGGGCTTTACATACCCCAACCTTATCCCGTTTGCCGAAAGCCATGATGAAGAACGGATAATGTTCGATTGCTTGGCATACGGAAACGGATTTGCCGGCGATACCGCTGTTTCGCTCAAAAGAAATGAAGCAAAAGCAGCAATTTTAATGTCAATAGCAGGACCTAAAATGCTGTGGCAATTTGAAGAACTCGGCTATGATGAAAGCATATTACTTTGCGGAGACGAAACTTATTCTTCCGATTGCCGAACCTCTGCAAAACCCCTTCATTGGGAGTATTTAAACGATTATAATCGCCAAAAATTATATTGGACTTATGCCGGAATGTCAAAACTAAAAATACAAAATGAAGTTTTCTCATCAGGAAACTACGGACAAGATATTTCCGGACAAGGTAAACGAATTTGGTATTCAGGCAACAGCTTAAATGTAAGCATTACCGCAAATTTTGCAACAACCGGCTTCGATATGACTCCGACTTTTCAACATACCGGAACATGGTATAATTATTTCACCGGAGAATCTTACGAAGTAACTGATGTAAATCAAACAATTTATTACAACCCGGGCGATTTTTATGTTTTTACGGATACTCAAATAAATAAGCCCTATGCCGAGATAACATTTAACATTAAAAATGAAAGCGGTAATAATATAGAAAATGCAAGCGTAACAATTTCCGGATACGGAAGCGATTCAACCGACACATCGGGAAATGCAAAATTTATATACAAAACAAACAGCACAATAAACTATACCGTATCTGCCGAAGGGTACATTACAAAATCAGGAACAATCAATATTCAAGACTCAAACATTACCGAGAATGTAATTTTAACGGCAAATTCTTTCGTAAAAAAGATAAGCAAAAACAAAATAACCGTTTTCCCTAATCCCGCATACAATTTTATAAATATTCGAAGCAACAATTTATATAATATATCTGTCTTTGATATAACGGGAAAAAAAGTTTCGGAATTTAAAATGAAAGAAAAAAATACACGAATAAATATCTCAAACTTAAAACCCGGCATTTATACATTAAAATTCAGAAACAAAAAAAATACGGAAACGAAAAAAATTATTATAGAAAAATAAAATCCGAAAAAGATGAAAACAATCAGAACTGCATTTTTATTATTGCTCATCTGCTCTGCATTTTCAATTTCATATTCGCAGGTTGCTGTTAATACAGACGCTTCAAATCCTGATCCATCTGCAATGCTTGACGTAAAATCAAATACAAAGGGCTTATTAATCCCCCGAATGCTCGAAACTGAAAGAACAAGTATCGCATCTCCCGCACAAGGTTTAATGGTATATCAAACCGATAATACCGAAGGTTTCTACTATTACGACGGAACATCATGGATGTATATCGGAAACGAAGGAAACAATTTATGGACAAGAACAAGCTCAAACAATACCGTATTATCAAATTCAACCGATAATGTCGGAATAGGAACTTCAACTCCCGGTTTAAAACTATCCGTAAACGGATACGCAACGGCTGCTAATTATGTCGGAACAATTCCGCTTTGGCAAGCATCAACAGCTTATAATATGACAAACACAACAGGACAAGATTTAACAAATTGTGAATCGGCAATCGAACCTTCAATATATGAACCTGCGGGAAATATTGAGGTAAAACTGATTATAAGGTATAATACAAATTCAGGAACAACAAATTATTTCCAATTAAGAGCTCATGACGGAACAACAGAAAGTTATCCTATTACCAGTTCCGACAGTTGGACATTTGCAGGAACTCAAACCGGAGGTGTAGCAACAAGCCCCTGGAAAACATGGAATGCCGGAACAAATGCTAATGAAATACATCTTTTCGGTTGGGTAAGTTCCGGCGGCAACACTAATATTTTAAGTGCCTATTTATTAGTCAGACCCAAACAACCGTAGAATAATTATATCTTTACAAAATATTTTAACATACTCAATCCACAAACTAAAAAAATGAAAAACATAGCTGCAATACTAATACTGATAATTACTTTTTTTTCGGCAAAAAGCCAAACCGTTACCACCACACCTCAATTTCCTGTCCCCTCGCAAGCCGTTACCGTTACTTTCGATGCAACCGGAACAGATTTGGAAGGATACACGGGAAATTTATATGCACACACCGGCGTAACCGTTGAAGGCATCGGACAATGGCAGCACGTTATCGGAAGCTGGGGTGACAATTCAAATCAACCGCAACTCACAAGTTTGGGAAATGACAAATGGGAATTAGACATTTCGCCTTCAATTAACGATTTTTATTCCGTACCGAGCGGAGAAATTGTAACCGAATTATGTTTCGTTTTCAGAAGTGCCGACGGCGGAACGCAATCGTCCGATTTATTTGCAACCGTATATTCCGAAACAGATATTAACATAACTTCTCCGGACTCGACAAGCATTTACTCCGTAAATGACAACGTTCCGATAAATGCCGTTTCAATTTTTGCAACTTCAATGTCTTTATATGTTAACAACAATTTCATTACAAGCATTTCCGGAAATCAATTAAATTACGATTATACCGCAACAAATCCGGGAACAAATACAATCAGAATTGAAGCAACCGACGGAACAACAACAATTCAAAAAACATCTTCTTTCTTTGTCAGAAATCCGAATAACATTGCCGACTTACCGTCTCCCGATTTAAAAGACGGCATAAATTATATCGATGATAATACGGTTACCTTAGTTTTATACGCACCAAACAAAACTTTTGCTTTCGTTAAAGGAAGTTTCAGCGATTGGAATTTATCCCTTTCAAACCAAATGAACAAAACAACCGACGGAAACCGTTACTGGATTACCCTCAACGGACTTACCGCAGGACAAGAATACACCTATCAATACATCGTTGACGACACCGTTACAATTGCCGACCCCTATTGCGATAAAATTCTCGACCCCTGGAACGACCAATACATCAGCAATTCAACCTATCCCAATCTTATTTCTTACCCTTCCGGGAAAACAACAGGTATTGTTTCGGTATTTCAAACCGCACAAACACCTTATTCTTGGAATAATACAAACTTTACAAAACCGCAAAACAAAGACTTGGTTATTTACGAACTTCATGTAAGAGATTTTATTGCCGCACACGACTATCAAACCCTAATTGACACAATCGGGTACCTCAAAAACCTCGGAATAAATGCAATAGAACTTATGCCGATTAACGAATTTGAAGGAAACAGCAGCTGGGGCTATAATCCGTCTTTTTATTTTGCTCCGGATAAATACTACGGCAATAAAAATAAGCTGAAAGAATTTATTGACACCTGCCATGCAAATAACATTGCAGTTATTATGGACATAGTTTTAAATCACTCTTACGGTCAAAGCCCGCTTGTGCAACTTTATCTCAACAAATCAACCTGGCAGGTTACCGCCGACAATCCTTGGTATAATCAGACTTCTCCTAATACTGATTATTCATGGGGTTACGATTTTAATCACGAAAGTCCGGATACAAAAGCATTTGTTAAAAGAGTTTGCGACTATTGGCTTACGGAATACAAATTTGACGGTTTCAGATTTGACTTTACAAAAGGTTTTACAAATACTGTCGGAAACGGCTGGGCTTATGATGCTTCAAGAATTGCAATATTACAAGAATATGCCGACCATATTTGGACAACTTCTCCCGGAGCATATGTAATCCTTGAACACTTTACCGACAACAGCGAAGAAACCGTTTTGGCAAACTACGGAATGATGCTTTGGGGAAACATAAATTACAACTACGCACAAGCATCAATGGGCTGGAGTTCTGACTGGGATTTCTCATGGACTTCATATCAGCAACGCGGGTGGAGTGTCCCGAATTTGGTATCTTATATGGAAAGCCACGATGAAGAACGTATGATGTTCAGAAACGAAAATTACGGCAACTCTTCCGGAAACTACAACATACAAAACGAAGCTACGGCTTTGAAACGTGCCGAACTTGCAGGAGCCTTCTTTTTTACAATCCCCGGACCCAAAATGATTTGGCAGTTTGAAGAACTCGGCTACGACATCAGCATTGACAACCCTTGTCGTGTCTGTGAAAAACCGATTTTATGGAACTATTTCAGCGAAAACAAAAGAAAAGCACTTTATGAATATTTTAAAATTTTTATTAATCTGAAAAAAAACTACCCGGTTTTCTCAACAACAGATTACGATATAAACTTAAGCGGAAATATGAAGCAAATTGTTTTGAGACATCCTGACTTAAACGTTGTAATTCTCGGCAATTTTGACGTAACGGAACACTATGCCGTGCCTGATTTCAGTGCGTCTTCCGTTTGGTATGATTACTATACTCAGGAAGAACATTCAGGCAGCAGCACAATAACCTTACAACCGGGCGAATATAAAATTTTTACAAGTGAACTTATTGAAATGCCTGATATACCGGCATATGTCGAAAATATAAATAAAACCGAAAATTTAAGAATATATCCGAACCCGGCAAAGAATATAATATTTACGGGAAATACGAAACAATATTCTCGAATAATAATCAGTGATTTAAGAGGGAAAATAATTTATGAAATTATTCCTGAAAATAACGAAGTGGACATAAGCGGATTACCGAAAGGTATGTATATAATAAAAGCAGAAAAAAATAATATATTTACAACAGGAAAATTTATAAAATTATAAACGAATTTATGTTGTTTCATTTTAAAAATATAAAACATAACAGTTCATACATATGAATTTCCTCGCACATATTTACCTTTCCGGAAATAATGAAAATATTCAATTCGGAAATTTTATAGGAGACTTTATAAAAGGAAACAACTATAAGAAAAAATATAATGAAGACATTATAAAAGGTATTATATTGCATCGCGAAATTGATTCTTTTACTGATTCGCACCCTGCCGTTCATAACAGCATTAAAAAATTAAGACCTGCATACGGACGATATGCCGGTGTAACCGTTGATATTCTTTACGACCACTTTCTGGCTAAAAACTGGAACGACTATTCCTCAGAAAGCCTTGAGAATTTTGTTATAAATTTTCATTCCGCTATTCTTGAACGTTTAAATATGCTTCCGCGAAAGGCTAAAAAGTTTGTTTTCCCGTTTATAAGAAAAAAAAGACTTCTTTGCTATGCCGATTTAAACTGTTTTGAGAATGTTTTAGTCAAAATGTCAATATTTACGTCAATGCCGAACAGGGCTAAACAAGTAATGAAAATTATTAATAAAGACTACGAACTTCTGTATAATGATTTCAAATCATTTTTTCCTGAGCTTACTAATTTTTCAAACGATATTTTATCAGATAAAACTATGCCATAAAGCAATCCAAAAAGGAAGAGCGAATAAACAAACAAGATAGGTTATAAGCATCATACCTGCTACTTTATCCGTATCTCCTCCGTAGGTTCTTACCTGTAATATTAAACCGGTAGCCGGTGCGGCGGCAGCTTGTATTACTAAAAAATCGGAAAGCAACGGATGTGTTTTTCCTAAGTTAAAATAATAAAGAATAAGAATTGTTACTGCGGGTAACATCATATATTTTACTAAAATAACTCTCAGTGTATCAAACAGGTCGGGGAATTTATTCAACGAAACACTTCCCAATGTTGCACCGAGAACAAAGGTTGCAATCGGCACAGCTGCTTGCCCCGTTAAGTCAATCGAATCAATAACAATATCCGGAAAAATATTTTGCAAACCTAAAAGTGCTAATACCAAAGACAGGACATTAGCAACTGCCGGCGGTGTAATTAAGTCTTTAAAATGAAATTCTACTTTTTTAACGGATGATGTTGCAAGGTATTTTCCGAGAGTCCAGAGTAAAGGGTTATATCCGAGAATAAATAAAAAAGTAATAAGTGTAAACTCTGTAAAATGCTCCGGATAAACGACTTGTCCTATAGGCAAAACCAAATAACCGGCATTTTGCATTGATGAAACGGCAATTAGGTTTCTTTTTTTCTTGAAATCTGTAAAAAAAACTCCCGAAGCAAATAAAACACCTGTTAAACTCATTAAAATACCGAGTAAGGGTAAAGCCCACCAATACGGCAGAGCATCAGGATTAAAATGTTTAACGGTATTTGAAAAAACCAGGCTCGGTAATAAAACAATAACGGTAACTTTTGATAATGCCGATATGTGTTCCTGAGTAATAACTTTTTTTCTTACAAGCAATCCGGCAACGATTATTATTATAAATATCCTTGCCAATGCTTCAGACATACTCAAAAAACCCGAAAAAAATATTTGATTTGCCAAAATATATTTTTTGACAAAAGTAAAATAAAGAATCTGTTTTTAATAATTTAACTTTATTGTATCAGTTGACAGCGTGTAACCCGAAAACAAGCCAAGTCCGTTCTTTACGTTAGAATAAACCTGAACGGGCTGTGCAAACGGGTCATATTCACTTTGCCGGTTAAGGTTATAAGAAATAATATAATTATAAATATCTGCCGTTACGGTCAAAAATTTTATTATCAGATAATCAGGATATTGTTCATTTGCTCTCTTGTAGTAATAGTAATCGTTATAAATATCTGCCGAAATATTAATAACATATTCTTTTCCGTTAAATATCTCATCGTTAAAAACCTGCCCTTCAATATTGCCAAGCATAAAAGATATGTTTTCTTTTTTAAAAAACGGTTCGTTTGAATCATAATAAAGCGGATTTTCATAATATCCCGCAAATATCGGATATATATCACTGTAATCATATGCAGGTCTGTACAGAGATACACCTAAAAAATAATAATTATCTTTAGCAGCATCATCTTTTATTTTAATACCGAGGTGTATTTCATAAGTTGTATCAATATAACCGTCACCCCAATCATTAATATTAATTCTCATAAAGGTATCAACAGACAAAATATCAGTCGGAGGTCCCGAATGGTAATTTGCTTCAACGGAAGTCAACCCGGGAGAATCAACTGTAATTTTATAATCGGAATTTTCAACGGGGGTTATTGAAGACATAAAAAATCCGCTGTCATTATATGTCATAGTTTCCGTAAAAATATCATCTTTATACAATTTAACTTCGGCAGATGACAATATCTCAACAGGTTTCTCGTCTAAAATACTCTTACTTTTCGTAACTCTTACTTTAACAATACTGTCAGTCGTAATTATTCCGTTTACTACTATGTGTTTTGCTGCCTCGGGTATATCAATATCAAGTTTTTTTTTGCAAGACGATATAACCAAGACAAGTAAAAGTGAGTATATAATCAGTATATTTTTCATTTTGTATGTTTTTTAAAATTCATATTTAAAACTTACCGACGGTATAACAGGAAATAAGCTATACTGAAACAAAGCTTTTTTTCCGTTTTCATCTCTCCCAAACCTCAAAAAGAAAGGATTTTTTCTGTTATAAACATTATATGCTCCTACTGTCCAAGTTCTGTTTCCGAATTTCTTTTTTTTCCTGAAATTTACAGCTAAATCTAATCTGTGATAAGCGGGCATTCTGAAATTGTTTCTCTTTTCTATGTGATTAATAATATCATAATCGGTATAATTATCATACGAATAATAGTATTGCTGCAGTGCCCGGTAACTTTCATAAGATAAGGTAACCGCATTACCCGTTCCGTAAACCCAAGTTCCTGCAATATCAATTTTATCGTTAAATTTATGCGTAATAACAATACTTATATCATGCCTCCTGTCATAAGTATAAGGAAACGACTCTCCGAAACTTATATTTGAAAACTGCCTGTCGGTTTTAGACCATGTATATCCTACCCAGCCTGTAGTTTTGCCTATATTTCTTTTAACCAAAAGCTCTATACCGTAAGATGTTCCTTTTCCGTCTGTTTCTATTTTATTTTCCCAAGCTCTTTCGCTTTCGTCCTCTTCGGAAAATCCGCTTATAAAACTAGCTCCCTCCTTATATTCAATCATATTGCTCATTGTTTTATAATATGTTTCAATGCTGATATCAAAACCTTTATAAGAATATGCCGAACCCAGTGCGTATTGCGTTGATTTTTGCGGACTTATATTATCGGTAACCGGCAACCATAAATCAGTGGGCATTCCTATGGTTGTATTTGTCAGTAAATGAAGATATTGTTCCATCTCTGTATATGCAGCTTTTACCGACCAATCGGAACTTATCAGGTATCGTAACGATACTCTCGGCTGAGTTGACGTATATAGTGTATCATTAACGTAAAATCCCGAATGATGTACGCCTATATTTGCTTTCATATTTTTAAATAATATCATCTCATCTTCCGCAAAAATATAATACTCGTTTGCATATATATTGCTGTTTCCGAAAGTGGTATCAATTTTTGAAGAAGTATCGTTGCTTTTGTATTTAAAAGCCTGAATACCCGGACTGAAAGTATGATAAATATAATTTAATCCGAATTTTATACTGTGATTAACAGACGGGCAGAAATCAAAATCAGTCTTAACAGCCCAATCTTCTATTCCAGAATTATAATCAAAAGCATACTCTTCAAAAGCATTATCCGAATTATCAGTAGATTTTTCGAACATTCCCACCCCAAAATTATATTTGCTGTATGTAACGGTGGTATTTGCAAACATTTTTTTTCCGATAATATGATTCCATCGAAAAGCAGAAGTAATATTTCCCCATTTTAAATCACTCTTAAATTCATCGGTAAATTCTTCCCACGTATTTTTATAGTTAGAATAAGCTCTGTCTTTTCCTGTATATACGCTTAAATATATCCTGTCTCTATCCGAAAACTTATGATTTATTTTGCATTGACATCCCAAAAATAATAACCGTTTGTGCTTGTTGCTCCGGAATCATACTTTTTAAAGTAATACAGTTGAAAAGGTAACGATAAAATATCAATATAAGTCCGTCTTGCAGAAACAATAAAAGATGTTTTATCCTTTACTATCGGTCCTTCAACCATAAATTTTGATGAAATTATTCCGGAAGAGGCAGAACCTGAAAACTTCTTTAAATTTCCTTCTTTCATCCTTATATCCAGAACGGAAGACAGTCTTCCGCCGTAACGAGCAGGAAATCCTCCTTTTATAATATTTACTTCACTTATTGCATCAGTATTAAAAACAGAAAAAAAACCAAATAAATGATTTGCGTTATAAACCGGGACACCGTCAATCAAAATCAAATTCTGGTCCGGCCCGCCTCCCCTCACATAAAAACCGCTTGTCCCTTCAGTCCCTGACTGCACACCCGGTAAAAGTTGTATTACTTTTAAAACATCAACCTCTCCCAGAAGTGCAAATATTTTTTGTATTGTGTTAACCGGAATATTTATCTGTCCCATTTCTGTTTTTTCCGCCTCAGTCTGTTTTCCGTAAACCTCAACTTCTTCTAACTCGTTAGACGGAGACAAAACAAAATTAATTACAGTATCCTTCTTCAGGTACAGTTCTGTTGTTTTTGTAGCATATCCTATATAAGATACTGAAAGTTTTATCTTTGCTTCAGGAAGGGTAATAGTGTAAAAGCCATATATATTTGCTATTGTTCCTAAATTAACGGCATCAGGATTATAAACAGCAGCTCCGGGCAGTTTCTCTCCCGATTCCGAACTTTCCACATATCCGCTTACAGTAAATTTTTGAGAAAATGAAACAATATCAAAAAACAGAAAAATAATAATCAGTTTTTTTTTCATTTTGTAATGTCTTTACGGTTTTAAAATACAATTTTACAAAAAACAATCGTTATAATTCAATCAGATGATTCTATGATGCATTCTTTATAAAACTGTTGCATAAAATTAAATTTTAAATATCAATACAACTTACTACTTTTGCATCATTCTCAAAAAACGAAAAAATTAAATTAATAATATTACGATTATGAAAAAAATTTCAATATTGATTCTGTTTACAATCTTATTCTCTGTAATAAATGCACAAAAAGTAAAAAATGTAAAACTTAAAACATATAACGATTCCGTAAGTTATGCTTTCGGTATAAGTATTGCTGAAAATCTAAAAACACAAAAAATAGAAAATATAAATCCGCTTGCAATAGGAAGAGCTTTTCAGGATTTCTATAACAATGAAGGAAAGCTGTCTGTAGATGATGCCAATAAGCTGATTCAAAAGCACTTTGAAAAAGAAGAAGCAAAAAAAAATCAGGCAACAATTGACGAAGGCAAAAAGTTTCTTGCCGAAAATGCAAAAAAAGAAGGGGTTGTTACACTTCCGAGCGGTTTGCAATACAAAATAATAAAAGAAGGAACAGGAAATAAACCGACAGCTTCCGACAAAGTAAAAGTTAACTACGAAGGAACTTTAATTGACGGAACAAAGTTTGACAGCTCATACGACAGAGGAGAGCCTGTTGTTTTTGGTGTTACACAAGTTATAAAAGGCTGGACGGAAGCCCTGCAACTGATGAAAGAAGATGCTGTATGGATGCTTTACATTCCTTACGATTTAGCATACGGCTCAAGACAGGCAGGGAAAGATATAAAACCGTTCAGCACGCTTATTTTCAAAGTTGAACTAATTGAAATTATTAAATAATTACATTAAAAATGAAAAAAATGAAAAAAATATTATTACT
>CAMZKI010000157.1 GCA_947311125.1 uncultured Chlorobiota bacterium | reverse complement strand
ACTGACCACAACGACTACGCTCTTACGTAAGTTGAAGGGTTGGCATAAGTCTTCGGTTGCTATGATACTGATTTAGACGGTATTGCAGACAAAGACGATGCTTGCCCGAACAAAGCCGGTTTAGCAAAATTCAACGGTTGCCCCGATACTGACGGAGACGGTGTTGCCGACAAAGACGATGCTTGCCCAACGGTTAAAGGACTCGTTTCTTTACACGGTTGCCCCGACAGAGATAATGACGGTATTGCAGACAAAGATGATGCTTGCCCCGACAAAGCCGGTGTTCCGGAATTAAACGGTTGCCCGAAACTTAAAGAAGAAGTAAAAAAACAAATCGAAAAAGAAATTAGTTTTAGCGCTAAAAACATTCAATTTGATACCGGTAAATCAACAATAAAATCAAAATCTTATAAAGATTTAGACAATATTGTTAAAATCATGAACAAATATCCGCGTACAAAATTCTCAATTGACGGATATACCGACAATACCGGAAACAAAGACAGAAACTTAAAATTATCTGATGACAGAGCAAATTCAGTAAAACAATATTTCATAAACAAAGGTATTTCCGCTTCACGCTTAGCAGCAAAAGGACACGGAATTGCAAACCCGATTGCAAGTAACAGAACTTCTGCCGGAAGAGCAAAAAACAGAAGAGTGGAAATTACTATTCAAAAATAACATAAACAGTTAACAAATATTTCATAATGCGATAAGTACGACATTTTTTGTCGTGCTTATCTTTTAATTAAACATCAAAATATAAAATTATGTTCAAAGAATTTAAAAAATTTATCAGTAAAGGAAATGTCATTGATATGGCAGTAGGTTTAATTTTAGCAACTTATTTCGGTGCAATAATTAAATCACTTGTAAACGATGTTATCATGCCTCCGATAGGCAAATTGCTCGGCGGTGTTGATTTTTCTCAATTAAAAATTGTTATTCAAGAACCCGTAAAAGCTGTTAACGATGCTGCCGGAACGGTAATTACACCCGAAATTAAAGAAATAGCAATTAATTACGGCAATTTTATAAATACAATTATTACATTTATTATTGTTGCATTTGCAATATTTATGGTTGTAAAAGCATACAATAAAATGAAAAAGAAAGAAGAAGAAAAACCTGCCGCTCCGCCGGCACCTTCAAATGAAGAAGTTTTGTTAACAGAAATACGCGATTTATTAAAAAAATAATAAATTAAAACCGAAAGAACTTTGATAATTCTTAACTTTATCAAAGTTCTTTCATTAATTAAAACTGTAAAAATGGACAAATACATCGACAAAATTATCAATCTCGGAATTGAATACGGACCGAAACTTATCGGAGCAATTGTTGTTCTCATTCTCGGTCTTTGGGTAATTAAAATTTTAACAAAAGCTGTTTCAAAACTTCTTAATAAGAAAAAAACAGATGCCTCTCTGGCTTCTTTTGTAAAAAGTCTCACAAATATTCTGCTAAAAGTTCTGTTGGTTGTCAGCGTAATGGGCATGGTCGGTATTGAAATGACCTCTTTTATTGCAATCCTCGGTGCTGCCGGTCTTGCTGTAGGGATGGCACTTTCGGGCACATTGCAAAACTTTGCCGGCGGTGTTATGATATTAATTTTTAAGCCGTTCAAAGTAGGTGATTTCATTGAAGCACAAGGATATATCGGAACTGTTTCTGAAATTCAACTTTTCAATACCATCCTCAAAACATTAGATAATAAAACCGTTATAATCCCGAACGGAGGACTTTCAACAAATTCTATGACAAATTATTCGACCGAACCGACTCGACGGGTTGATTGGACATTCGGCATTGCTTACGGTGATGATATCGACAAAGCAAAATCAGTTATATTTAAATTAATTGAAGCCGACAAAAGAATTTTAAAAGAACCCGAACCCTTTGTTGCCGTAAGTGAACTTGCCGACAGTTCGGTAAATTTCACCGTACGTGCTTGGGTAAAAAGCGAAGATTATTGGGGCGTATTTTTTGATATGAACGAAGTAATATACAAAACATTTGCAACAGAAAATCTTAATATCCCTTACCCCCAAATGGATGTTCATCTTCATCAAAATTAATTAATAACAACAAATTTTTTAAAAATGAAAAAAATAATATTTATTACACTGTTCACACTCTTTGCCGGACAATTTTTATCGGCACAAGTCAGCGAAAAAGAAGACGCATTAAAAAAAACAAATACCGATACAATTAACGGTTGGAAAAAAGGCGGAATGTTTGCTCTTACATTCGGACAAAGCAGTTTTACAAATTGGGCTGCCGGCGGTATAAATAATATTTCAGTAAACGGAATAACAAATCTGTTTGCAAGCTACAAAAAAGATAATCTGACTTGGGATAATACTCTTAATTTAGCTTATGGGATACAAGTACTTGGTAAAGGTGATAACAAAAGCACACAAAAAACAGATGATAAATTGGATTTTTCATCTAAATTAGGAATAAAAGCAACCGATAAGTTATATTATGCTGCTTTAATGAATTTCAGAACACAGTTTACTAACGGATATAATTATCCTGATGATTCTACGGTTATTTCAACTTTTATGGCTCCCGGATATTTGATTTTTGCTGCCGGAATTGATTATAAGCCAAATAAAAACTTATCAGTATTTTTTGCTCCTTTAACTTCAAAAACTACATTTGTAAGCGACCAAATACTTGCCGATGCCGGTGCATACGGAGTAGAAGCGGGCGAAAAAATCAGAAATGAATTCGGAGGTTATTTAAAAGCGGTTTACACTGAAGATATTATGAAGAACGTAAACCTGAATACAAAACTGGGTTTATTTTCAAATTATTTAAATAATCCGCAAAATATTGACGTAAACTGGGAGGTTTTAGTAGGAATGAAAATTAATAAATATATCACGGCAAATTTAAGCACTCAACTTCTTTACGATGATGATATATTAGTCCCTGTTGATACTAACAATGACGGAACTAATGACGGAACAGGCAAAAGAATTCAATTTAAAGAAATTCTCGGTGTCGGTTTTTCCGTTAAATTTTAAAAAATATTTTTTTATTCAGATATTTTCATTTTTATTTGCACCGGACAAAAAGGAAAAATGAAGTTTTTACAAAATAATTGGTGGCGTAACAAAATTTTAACACAAGGAGAAATCTCTTTGCGATAGTTTTGTTATACACTAATATCATTCAAAGCCGCAGGATTTTCTCCTGCGGCTTTTTCATTTTATAAAATCTTAACACAATGAAGGAATACATTTTAATTTGGCTGAACAATACGGAAAATCGTTGGCGTTTAAATATTTTTGAACCTTTAACACTTAAACAAATTTTCTGTCAAAATTAATTAACATATACAAACAATTAAAATACAAAAAAATGACAACTCAAACACAACAACAAAACAAAAACGGATATTTCGGAGAATTCGGCGGTGCATTTGTTCCTCCGGTTTTAGAAAACAAATTAAAAGATTTGGCGAATTTTTTCTTCAAAACTGCATTTACGGAAGAATTTGAGAAAGAATTTATACACCTTTTAAAAACCTATGTAGGAAGACCTTCGCCTTTATACTATGCAAAACGACTGTCCGAACATATCGGAAGTAAAATCTATTTGAAAAGAGAGGATTTAAACCACACCGGAGCACATAAAATTAATAACACCATCGGGCAAATATTGCTGGCTAAACGTTTGGGGGCTACACAAATATTGGCGGAAACAGGTGCAGGACAACACGGCGTGGCTACCGCTACCGCTGCCGCACTTTTCGGTATTAAATGCAAAGTTTTTATGGGTGCCGAAGACGTTGAAAGACAAAAATTAAATGTAAATCGAATGGAACTTCTGGGTGCTGAAGTTGTAAGCATTGATGCCGGGCAAGGCACTTTAAAAGATGCAGTAGATGCCGCTCTTGGTTATTACATTGAGCATCCGGATGCTTACTATTTGCTTGGCTCTGCCGTAGGACCGCATCCTTATCCTACAATGGTTGCTCATTTTCAGAGCATTATAGGTAAAGAAGCTCGTAAACAATTTTTGGAAGCGGAAGGCAAACTTCCCGACAGTATTGTTGCCTGTATCGGCGGAGGTTCTAATGCAATAGGTCTGTTTAAAGAGTTTATTCCTGACGAAAACGTTAAAATTTATGCAGCCGAAGGTGCCGGTGAAGGACTTGACACAAAACGAACCGCCGCCACTTTAAATCTCGGAAAACGAATGATTTTTCAGGGTTCTGACTCACTTTGTCTGACTGATGAGGATGGAAATCCGACAGGGTCTTATTCAATAGCCGCAGGACTTGATTATCCCGGAATAGGCCCGGAACACGCCTATCTTAAAGAAATAAAAAGGGTTGAATATCACGCAATTACAGACAGAGAAGCCGTAAATGCTTTTAAGTTAATTTCAGAAAAAGAAGGAATAATTCCGGCAATAGAATCCTCCCACGCCGTTGCTTTGGCTGCAAAACTGTTTAAAAATAAAAGTGAAACCGTTATTATTAACCTTTCCGGAAGAGGCGATAAAGACGTTGAAAGGCTGTAATAATTTTTACGAAAGGTAAAACTGAAGTATCCGAAGGTTTTTTATCTTCGGATATCTTTTTATTAAGAGCTTTGTATAACTGAATTATAATATGTTTCTTTGCAGTTGCAAAAGCATAAAATGGGTTTAATTTTAAAAATAATACAAAACAGAAACTTTATACTTATATCGGCATTGATATTTGCATTTTTATTACCTCAAGGTGCAGGCTTTTTATCCGGATATACTTTGTATGTTCTCGCCGCAGTTATGGTTTTTTCTTTAACGGGAGTAAAAATAAGCCTCTTGAAAGATTATAAAGCGACGTTAAAAATTTCTGCCGAATCGCTGTTTCTTAACTTTGTTATTCAGGGTATTTTACTTTTAGGTATTTCATATTTCATATTCGATAAAACAACCTTTAACGGTTTTGTTGTTTTAGCTGCAACACCGCCCGGAGTTGCAATTATTCCGTTTACATACACGTTTAAAGGTAATTTGGATTTCTCTTTCAGAGGAATTTTAGGCACATATCTGCTTTCGGTAATAATATCGCCGGCAATTATTTATCTGTTTTCCGAAGGTGTTATTCTTAACCCCGAAGTAATTATAGGCGTAATTATAAAAATAATTGTAATACCTCTGCTGCTGTCAAGAATTTTACTGCTCAAAAAAATATACCCGATAACCGAAAAAATAAGAGGAAAGGTTATTGACTGGGGCTTTGCATTAATTATATATACGGCAATAGCTGTTAACAGAGATTTGATACTGACGGATTATATCGTAGTTTTAAAATCTGCAGGTATTATATTTTTAAGTATATTCGGAGCAGGAATTATATATTTGTTTGTTAAGAGAAAAAATCGGGATAAAAAACTGATTATAAGTAAAAATTTAATGCTTACCGTTAAAAGTTCAGGGTTTGCAATTGCCGTAACTTTGATTTTGTTTGAAGAAAAATCTGCCGTTCCTGCTGCCGTAATGAGTATTTTTGTCTTGTTATGGCTTGTTACGCTTGATATTTTTTATTCAAAAAAGGCTTCATAATTTCGGTTAAAGGGCTGTTATTATTACTTACCGTATTTTTATATCTTTTTTTAAGAATATCCGGAGCATTTTCAGTTATAAAACTTTTTCCGGTAATATCCAGAAAATGAATGTCGTTATAATCATTTCCCAACCCCGCAATTTCCGAAAGGCTTATGTTAAGTTTGCCGCAAAGGTATTTTAGTGAACTGCCTTTATTTATTCCCGGCGGATAAATTTCCATCCAAACAGATTTGCCGTCAACGGGCGAACTGGCTCTTATAATCTCAAATTCAGAAAACTCATTTTCAATAATATCAACAACCTTTTCATCGGGTGAGATAATTATAAACCGTGCCGCATCGGGTAAGTTATTAACTTCTTCAAGAGGCTTTATATAATCTGAGTAATGAAAATTTAACCTGTCAAAATCCGGATTTTTTTTCAAAAAGCGTTTGAAAATATATTTATGGCTTTCAGGAATCTTATGCCTTATTTGAAAATCAATTTTCAGGTAAATTAGTCTTTTCGTAATTTTTTTTACCTTATCGGAAGAAATAAAAAAAGACTTTAAAATGTTACCGTTTTTGTAATCTTTTATCCCTCCTCCTGCCGTAAAAATAAGATAATCAATCGGAAAATCAGGCGACAACACTTCTGACGTGCTGAATAAAGAACGACCTGTAGCTATTATACGTATAACATTTCTTTTTCCGAGTTCGTTTAATGTGTTCAAATCAGCGTCACTGATTTTTTTATCATCGTTGAGTAAAGTTCCGTCTAAATCAATTACTGCAGCTTTAAACATCTAATTTTCCGCTATCAATTTTTTTTACATTTTCTTTCAAGTCTTTTTCAAAATTTTCATTCAATACATTAAGTTCTGTTACAAACTTTTCGATTGTTTCCGCATCAAATCCTTTTTCTTCCGATGCTTCCTCCAGTGTTCCCCAAACAGGTTCTCCGCATACAATACAGCGAATACCGTTTTTTGCTAAATAATCAACCGAGAAAGGATATTTTTCAACTAACTCTTCGATTGAAATATCTTTTGTTATTTTCTCTTTCATTTTTTTCTGCTTTTTTATGAGGCACAAAATTATTAAAGATTTATTCAAACCGAAAAGCATTTGTATTTTTTCTTATTTTTGCCTGATGAAATTTACTGTATTATTCATATTTTTACATATCTCAGTATCATTTACGGCTTTTTCTCAACCTGCATCACTTACGGAATCGTATTTTTATGCCGTATTTTCCGGAAATTATCCGAAAGCCGAAAAAATACTTGTAACCCTGAAAAATAATTATCCCGAGAGTGTAAAAACAAAGCTTATTACAGCTAATTACTACGGTATAATGTTCGAGATAAGCGGGAAAGAAGATAAATATTTTTTTATAAGTAAGAAATACGCAGATGAAGCCGTGAAAGAATTAATTCAGAAAAAAAAACTGACAAATGATGACGTCTTCAGGATAATTTCGGCAAAATCCATAATATTAAAAATGGAAACACAGAGAAAAAATTATTTAAAGGTTGCAAGAGATATGCAATCTGTGATAAAATACTTTGAATATGCACTGAAACACGAAAATGAAGACGATAAAATGAAATTTATATCCGGTATGTATAATTATTATATCGAAACAGCAAAAGAAGATTACCCCTTAATTTATCCTGTTTTGTTATTTTACCCTTCCGGGAACAAAAAACGCGGACTTAAACTTATGAAAGAATGCACAAATTCGGAAGATAATAATATAAGTGTAAGAAGTCTTTTGCAGTTATCTTTAATATACAGTCGTGATGAGAAAAAAACGGAGTTGTTTCGGTTTTACTTTGAAAAATTACTTGAAAAATACCCTTACAACCTTATATACCGGACAGAATATCTTACTGCATTAAAAAAATACGGTCTTCGTAAAGAATATGAAGCTCTGCATAAAAATACAGAGGCGGTAATTAAAAGGAATACTTTTTTAACAGATACACAAAAACAATACTTCTTCAAAAAAATTGATATATAATTTAAAAAATTACAGATTAAAATGCAACTTTTTATAATTGCTTTATGTCTTGATGCTGAAAACAGATGATTGATTTACGTCAAATAGTAAAAAAATGCAAAGCATACGACAAAAGAGCACAGAAGGAATTATACGAAGTATATTCGCCCGTGCTTTACGGAATATGTCTTCGCTACAGCAAATCGGAAGCTGAGGCAGAAGATATATTACAGGATGCTTTTGTGAAAATTTTGACAAAAATTAATGATTTTGATGACAGGGGGTCTTTTGAAGGGTGGATGAAAAGAATTGTGGTTAATACAGCAATATCATCATATCATAAAAATAAAAAGCACAATGACCTTTATGATATAGATAAAATTAAATATTATCCTGTAACCTTCGGGCAGTGAGTTTATCACACTCATTAATTCATCCTTTGTAAAAGATTCGTTACCGAAAGTATAGTTTTCACTGTCGGTTTCTTTAATTTTATCTATATCATAAAGGTCATTGT
>CAMZKI010000156.1 GCA_947311125.1 uncultured Chlorobiota bacterium | reverse complement strand
AAAAGCCCAAATACAGTGGATAGCATGCGACAATACCTTACACGAACTTATTTCTTACGGACACTCAAAGAAACCCTACACACTAAATTATGAATTAGTTTTAAAGGCAAAAAAAGATTCATCTACTAAATTTTATCAAAAATCTAAATTATCCGTCGGTCTGCTTATTATTTCCGAAACTTTCAGAATGTTTCCGTTTTTATCCGACAATATTTCATAAAATTTAGTAGATGAATCTTTTTTTGCCTTTAAAACTAATTCATAATTTAGTGTGTAGGGTTTCTTTGAGTGTCCGTAAGAAATAAGTTCGTGTAAGGTATTGTCGCATGCTATCCACTGTATTTGGGCTTTTTTAATTTTGTATGAAGTAAATATCTTCAATAAAGACTTATTTATATTTTGCTTTATTTCCGAGTCCATATTTTCAAACTTAACCGTTTTTTCCACGTCTATTATGTTTCCTGTTGTGTCAAATTCAATACTGAACTTGTAACCGTTCAGTTTTCCTTTTGCTTCAAAAGTTTTTCCGTCCGAACTTTCTTCCGAATACCACTTGCATTTTGTAAAAGATTTTTTTATAAAGCTGACAGCTTTGCCCGGAGCGTCTTTTTCTTTTATCCTGTATTCTTTTTCATACTTTGTTTGTCCTGAAGCATTAGCAGAAAATATTACGGTTATTATCGTTATTAAAATAATTTTAAAATTCATATCGCTTTATATTTAATGTTCTGCCTTTTTTGAAGCATAATTTTGCGATAAGTTTTTGTTATAAAACCACAGTTTTAAAACCTCTCAATATGTTTGAAGTTTATGCAAAAAAAGACTTTATTTCAGAATAAAAAAAATAAAAAAGCCCGATTATAAAAACCGGACTTACAAACAAAACATAATCTTTAATTTATATTGTATGTTACAGACAGCGTATATGTTCTGCCTAAATTGTATGATTGAAAAATATATTCTTTATTTTCATAGGTGTAAGTTTTTTTATGGTTGGCATTAAGAATGTTGCTTATTTTGAATTTTGCTTTAAAATGCTTTCCTATTGACTTGGATATATTAAATTTCAAATCGGGGTATGATTTTTTGTAAATGTTGGGAGTTGCTCCTTTAGTAACTACGGCAAGTTTGTCTCCTTCAATATTGAAAGCAGAATTTATGTTTAAACCTTTCTCGTAATTATCATAGCTTATAAAAGCATTTATAACCCAAGGGGCTTGCCCGTACATAGGTCTGTTTACGGTAAGGGTACTGCTTTCGCTGCCGTAATCATCAACATATTCTACTTCCGATTTCAACAATGTAAAGTTTCCTCCGGCATAAAAATTCGGCATATTTATTTCGGATAAATGTTTTTTTATTTCAAGTTCAATACCGAGCATTTTCGAATTGTCGGCATTTACGTAATGAAATTCAGGATTGTTGGCTCTCGGGTCATCAATAAGTTCAATAGGTTTTACAAAATATTTATAGAACAAACCCACAGAAAATATATCACCGTGTTCGCCGAATATTTCATACCGAAAGTCCGCATTGTCGATTATGGTTCTCTGTAATTCAGGGTTTCCTATAACACGCCATCCCTCTTTAAAATCGTAATAAGCATAAGGGGCAATTTCTCTGAATGTAGGTCGTGCAACGGTTTTAGCATAAACAAATCTTAAATTTGAACTTTTCGTAACACTGTATTTTAGATTTATAACCGGTAAAAAATCGTTAAAGAACTGCTCTGCTCTTACATATTTAAAGTGTGTTTTTTCTACGTTATTTTCAATAAAGGAATAATCTCTTTCATATCTTAAACCGGAAATGATTTTTAATTTTTTATTTATGTTAAAATCAATCATCCCGTATGCTGCAAAAACAGCTTCTTCTGCCTTATAGCTGTTGTAGGCATCGGTTAATGCATCGTTCAGGACGTATATGCCGTAAATTGCGTCATCTGCATTTTGTCCTGTATTTTCATCGGATAAATATTCTTGAATATCTCCGTTAAATGATAATCCCTGTGATAAAATGTCAAATTTTCTTGAGTCGGAAGTTCTGTTTTTATATGTAAAAGCACCTCCGGCTTTAATTTTTGCAGGATTTTGAAAGAATATGACAGGATAAGTAAGGTTTATTCTGCTGTCTGAATTTATTTCCGATAAGTTTCTGTAAAACCTGGCAGGAGAGGGATACGCATTATAGCTTATTTGAAAAGATTCTCCTTGTCTGTCATAATTAAAAAAACGTAAATCAGGTTCTTTTTGTTTTGAATTGGTGTAAGAAGCTACCCATTCTATTTTTAATTTTGAGAAATCAGGTAAAATATGGTTGCCGGAAAATTGCCCTGATAAAAAATTACGCTCCTGAAAACCTAAAACGTGCTCATACATATATATATTATCTTCGGGTTTTTCGCCTTCTCTGTATCTGGCAGATTTTAATCCTGCCCTATTTTTCAGTAAGTTTAGACTTAAGCTGTTATTTTTGTTAAGCTTGTATGAAAATCCGGAAAGAAAAGACATTGTAACCTCTTCGTCTCCTTTTTGTTCTGTTTCACTTATCAAAGGGTTCATTGTGTAAGAATTTTCAGATTCTATTAAATTATACCGTCCGTAAATACCGTTATTATAAGAAGAGAATACTTTTTTATAACTGCCGGAAAAGATAAATCCGAACGGTTTGCCTAATATTTTAGCTTGATTTCCTGCAGAAAAGGAATAAGAGTTGTTTAAAAATGATTTTTTATATGAAGTATTCATAGCCTTATTAAAAGAGCCGGTTATCTCATCCAATTTGTCATTATTTTCGTAGAGATAAGGAACACTTCCCTCTGCGGCTTCCGGAATATCTCTTGTTCCGTCGTCAAAACCGAAACGGTCATATCTTCCTCCTTCATAGGATAAAAAATCATTGTTTAAGCTTGTTTGCGGGTTATATCCGAGAGAAGCAGAAAAGTTTAAAGTGAATTTATCCGGATAAGTTTTTGTTGTAACATTTATATAGCCTCCTGTGAAAGATGCCGGTAAGTCAGGCGTAAATGTTTTATGAACAATTATATTGTCAATTATATTTGACGGGAACATATCCATTTGTACGGTATTTTTATTAGGGTCGAGACCCGGTATTTCGGCACCGTTAAGGGTAACCATCGAGTACCTGTCGCTTAAGCCTCTTATAAAAACATACTTTCCGTCAGAGACAGATACGCCGGAAACTCGTTTTAACGCAGAGGCAGCATCAGAATCTCCGAGCCTTGAAATTTGCTGAGATGATATACCGTTAACAAGCCCTGTTGATTTTTTTTGATAAACAAGTATAGCATTTTCGGTATTGGTAATTGATTTTGCATTTACAATTACTTCCGATAATTCGGAAGATGTTTTTTCCAGCAGCAGATTTATAATTTTTACTCCGCCGGCGGGCAAATTTAAGTTCTCTATTATTTTTGTTTCGTATGAAAGAAACGAAACTTTAATGTTTTTTGTGTTTGACGGAACATTTTCTAAGCTGAAATTTCCGTTAAAGTCTGATACGGAGAAGACAGCAGGTTCAGAACCTTCTGCGATTACAAGTGCTCCGATTAACGGTTCTCCGGTTTCTCCGTCTGTTATCTTTCCTCTTATTATACATATATCCTGAGCATTCAGAAAGGATAAGGATAAAAAAAATAAAAGTGATACAATAATAATTTTTTTCATTTTCTATGTTTTGTTTGTTATAAAATATAAAAGGCATTCCGTAACAACAGAATGCCTTTTATGAGGTTGCTTATTAATTTTTAAAGGTTAGTGTCCAGCCTGAAGCCCAGTTTGTATCTCCGAAAGCTCCTTTATAAGATACTTGTTCAAACCCTGCAGGATATGAAGCCATATCACCGGTTTGAGGATTTGAAGGTACCGGATTTTCGGCTGATATACCCGGGTCTGCAATTTTGTTTGTATTTCCTGCAAAAGCTAAAGCCCATGCATCAATTGCACTTTGAGGGGCAGAATATCCGTCAGGTGTTGAGATTTTAAATAATTCATACGGGTTATAGCTTGTTCCGTCGGTTTGTCCTGCTACATTATAAAATACATTGTTTTGAATGTGTACGTTTCCGTTTTCAAACATTTTATAAGAACAGGCGGTCATATTTCCGCTGTTGTCTTGCAGGTATTCAATATCAATACCTTTGTCAAAGTTTATAAAAATTGAGTTTGCATAAGTAACACCGGCATTGTCCCTTAAAGTAAAAGTTCTGCTGCCTCCGCCGACAACACTGATGTATGTTGCATTATAAATTTCAGGTTTTGAGTAAGGAGTTCCTGTTTCATTATCGCTTGGTCCTCCGTCATGTTCACCTCCTCTGTCAGAGTCGGCAGATTGTATTGTTACCCAAAACTGACCTTTTCCGTGAAAACCTTCGTCGTAATCGAAAGAATCATCTCCGCATTTTACGACAAGTGCATATCTTACGGTAACGGCACCGCCGAAAAATTCTATTCCGTCATCATTGTTTGCAACTATTTCAATGTAGTCAATTGTAGTACCGCTTCCTACGGCACCGAGAGTTAATCCGTTAATTTCATTGCCTTCTCCAATGTCAGTTCCGCCGTGTCTTATAGAAATGTACTTTAAAATTCCTGAATTGTCAGAATCGTCAGTGCCTCCGTATAAACCTCTTGTTTCGCTGGTAGGAATACCTTCGATTGCTTTATCGGTTGTAAGATTACTTGTAGTTGCTTTTCCGAGAATTATAACCCCGCCCCAAAGACCTCCTGCGTCCTGACTAACTCCCGTTCCTTCTCTGTTATCGGCTTCAGCCGTAAAAATAATCGGCTTGTCTGCGGTTCCGACAGCATTAATTTTTCCGCCCCTTGCAATTATTAAGGCACTTGCATTCTCCCCCGTTCCCGGTTTGCCTTTAATTAAAGTTCCGGGTTCAATTGTTAAAGTTTGTCCGTTATTAACGAATACTAATCCGTTAAGAATCCATATCTTGTCAGCGGTAAATATGTAGTTTCCGGTTCCCTCTCCTTTGTCGGTTACCGTAATATTTCCGTTTCCGTCATCAACATAAGTAGTTGCATTCGGGTTCTCATCAACAGGGTCGTCTTTTTTACAGGATGTAAAAACAGTAACTGTTGCAATAATTACTAATAAAATAACTTTTGAAAATTTGTTTTTCATTTTTTTAAGTTTAATTGATTAAATAATTTTTCGGGTGAATATTTGCTGCAAAAGTAATTTAGGGAAGTGTTTATGCGGTTAATAAATGTTTAAGAAAAAATTAAGTAATTGTAAGTTTAATATTAAGCAATTGTTAAGTCCTTTCCGAGAAATGTTTCAATTGATTATTTATTTTAATTTTGTATTGAAAAATATGTAATATATGGAAACATCAAAAACAAAAATTTTAATAATTGATGATGAAAAAGATGTCCGCGAAATTTTAAAATTTAATATCTCCAATGCGGGCTATAAAGTTTATACAGCAAAAAACGGTATTGAGGGTATTGAAAAAGTTAAACAAAAAAATCCGCATCTTATTATATTGGATGTAATGATGCCTAAAATGGACGGCTATCAGACATGTATCGAAATACGGAAATTACATAAACAACAGAAAACAATTATAATTTTTTTGTCTGCAAGAGGAGAGGATTATTCACAAATAACCGGATTTGAAGCAGGCGGTGACGATTATATTACAAAGCCTGTAAACCCTGAAATTCTTTTGTCAAAAATAAAAGCTCTTCTGAAAAGATATAAAGCAAGTGAAGACGATTCCGATAAAGATAAAATAATTACATTCGGAGAATATAGGTTGGATAAGAACGAATATATTCTGTTTAGAGGGAATGAGAAAATTATTTTGCCTAAAAAACAGTTTGAAATATTAAGACTTTTATTCTCTCGTCCTGACCATGTATTTACCCGAGATGAAATATTTGAACAAATATGGGGAGATGACATAATTGTAGGGTCCAGAACGATAGATGTCCATATCAGAAAAATAAGAGAAAAAACAGGTATAGATAATATAAAAACGATGAAAGGAATAGGTTATAAACTTGAAACTTAAAAAAACAATAACTTGAAAAGAAACATAATAGATACTTCTGATCCGAGAAAATTATCGTTTTTTATATCAGTGCTGCTCAGCATTTTTATTGCCGTATTGTATATTTTAATATGGTTTTTGTATGATGACGTAAAATTTCATTGGTCTGCATTGTTAATTATACTTTTTTCGGTTTTTGTTTTTTCGTATTTGCTGTTTAAGTTTATTTTGCAAAAATTTATATATGAAAAAATAAGACTTATATATAAAACAATAAGAAATTTAAAGTTGCAAAAAGATGAGAAACCGGAAATAAACCTGAACAGTGATATAATAAAAGAGGTTAAAGAAGAAGTAGAGGTCTGGAGCAAAGAGCACAAACAAGAAATTTCAATATTAAAAGACAGAGAAACTTTCAGAAGAGAATATATAGGAGATATTTCTCATGAACTTAAAAACCCGATTTTTAACATACAAGGATACATATATTCCTTGCTTAACGGAGCAGCCGACAATCCTGAACTGTTAATGAAATACCTGAAAAGAACAGAGAAGAACACAGAGCGAATTATAACTATTATAAAAGATTTAGATACCATTTCGGAACTTGAAGTTTCAGATTTGAAACCGAATTTTAAGAAATTTGATGTTTTAGAGTTAGTAAAAGATGTTATAGATTTATTTTTAGATAAAGCGGCAAAGAAAAATATCACAGTTTTTTTCAGAGAGAAATACACAACCTCCCTTTTCGCCCTCGGAGACGAAGACAGAATAAAACAAGTTTTGATAAATCTTATTGATAATGCCGTAAAATACAGTTATCCCGGCGGAAAAATTAAAATCAGTTTTTTTGATATGGACAAAAATTATCTGGTTGAAATAACCGATGAGGGACCCGGAATATCACAAGAAGACCTGCCTCGTATTTTTGAAAGATTTTACAGGACGGATAAGGCTCGATCGCGAGAAAAAGGAGGCAGCGGATTAGGGCTTGCAATCGTAAAACACATTATTGAAGCCCATAATCAGACAATTAATGTCAGAAGTACTTTAGGTGTCGGAACAACTTTTGCCTTTACCGTTAAAAAAGCCGAATAAAACACTGCGTTTTTTTTTATTTTTTGATTATCTTTGTAAAATAGATAAAATTAAAACTTAAGATATGAAAAACACACTTTTGAGTTTCTTTATAATAACTGCCTTGATGTTAGGCAGTTGTGTTATAACTCAAGAATATCATTTCAATAAAGACCTGTCAGGAAACTATAAATTTGAAATGAAAATGAGCGACCTCATAAATATGATGCAGGCAATGGATACTACCGGAAACTTTATGTCATCTATGGATACCCTGGACGCATCTTTTGAAGAAATAAAACAAAATTATAAAAATGCAGGAGCAAAAAATATTAATGTAGGTTGGAAAGATGATAAAACAACAATATTTATTAGTTTTGATTTTACAGATACAGATAACTTAAACTCTGTATTGGAAAATTCCCGAAGCGGTTTAAGCTCAAGTATGTTGAGCGGCATTTCGGGCGACCCCGGAAAATTTACTCACAGAGGCAAAAGGAAAATTTCTTTTGATTTTCCCGAATTTAATAAAGATACGACTTCGTTTAAAGATATTGCAAGTATGAAAGACTATATATCTTTTGAAACAGTTTTTTCTTTTGACAGAAAAATTAAAAGTTTCAGTAATGAAAACGCAAAACTGAGCGAAGATAAAAACAACATTACATTCTCCGGAAAATTAGATGATATTATTAATAAAGATTATACTTTAGATACTGACATTAAGTTGAAAATTAAATAATAAAAAACTTTAACCCTACTGATATGAAAACAATAAAACTATCCGCCGTAATACTTTCCTTTGGGCTTTTTATTTTCGGTTGCGGAAATAACGAAGAAGAAATCTCGAAAAAAACATCTGAAATATTAGCCGAAAAAATAATTGAAAACTCAACGGGAGCAGATATTGATGTTGATATTAACCAAGACGGAGAACAAGGCAGCATTACCATTAAAGGTGAAGACGGTGAAGAAGTTATGTTTTCCGGCGGAACTAAAGAAATGCCGGATAATTTTCCGGATGACATTTATGTTGCAGAAGGCGAAATTATATCTTCAGGCTCGATAAAAAGCGGCGAAGGAGAGGTTATTACTCTTGTTATAGGAACAGACTCAAAAATTGAGGACCTCATATCTAAAGTCAGAGACGAAATGAAATCAAAAGGATGGAAAGAAGGTATGAATATGACAACAGGAGAGGGAGGATTAGTCGTATTTTCCAAAAATGATAACAGCCTTACCGTAACATTTGCAATTGAAGATAATCAGGCACAAGCCGCATATATGGTAACTGTTCAGGAGAAAAAATAGATTTTCGGTAACCTTTTTTTAAAAAAAACGTATATCTTGAAAAAATAAAGAAATGATAAAACATATTGTATTTATTAAAATTAAAGGAGCATCTTCGGAAGATGAGAAAAAAGAAAACTTAAAAAAACTTAAAGAGGCATTAGATGCGTTGCCTGCCGTTATACCTGAAATTAAGAATTTTCAGACGGGAATGAATATATCGGATGCCGCGACAGCTTCAGACTTTGTCCTTATCGGCGAATTTGATTCAAAAGAGACTTTAGATGCTTACAAAAATCATCCGGAGCACCAAAAAGTTTTAGATTTAATCAGCAGTATAAAAGGCAGAACAGCAGTAGTAGATTTTGAATTTTAATAAAGTTTCTTTTTTGCAATTTAAAAAAATCCGACAGTATTGAATGTCGGATTTTTTATTTTAAGCTTGATTTTGTGTTACTGATTTTGTGTCAGCCAAATTATTCCGCCTATAATTACTGCACCGGCAAGAACTGCAAGAGTAATTTTAATCCAACTCCACGGTCTTTCTCCTTGCACTTCTCCTGTTCTTGCGTTAATCATAAACCGGTAAACTTTGTTTTTATACTTATATGCGCTGAGCCATATCGGCAATAAAATATGCTTAAAAGTTGTTGACATATATTCGGTATTCATCGATGAAATTCTTTGATGATCTCCTCCTATATCGTGTCTTATATCTTGTCTTATTACAGGTTCCATTTTTGTTTTTGCAATTGTAAAGCCGTTTTCTAAGCTTACCTGATATGTTTCCGACTTAAAGCCGCTCAGATATTTTGTATCGTAAGGCACTAAATTTTCTAAATCCCAAGGCTCTAATTTGTCAACGTATTTTCTTGGTAAAGTATCACTTGCCGGAACCATAACGTCATCAAAAAATCTGGAAACTCTTCCCCTTACGGATGTCCAACGTGTTTTTGTAACAGTTCTTGTTTTTTGTTCACCGTTTTCGTAATATGTTTCCGTTGTTTGGTAGTCATCTCCCCGTTGTCCCGAATAATTTGTTCTTGTATCGGAATCGTAAGTCCAATAAGGAGTATAAATTCCTGCTAAGTCTTCGGTTTGCCTTGCTTGTGATTTTAATTTATTAGGAGCAAACCAAAGTTTTTTAAGCCATTTTCTGTAAAGTTCAATACCCTGTTTCTTATCTATTTTAAAAGGCAGCATTGCTTTAGGGGCAATAATACTTGAAGTATGGGCTTCTTTTGATACCAAGGGGCTTCCGCAAAAATCACATTCTGAGGATACTACATTAGGGTCAAAAGTTGTTTCGGCACCGCAAGAGTCACATTTTACGGTTGTTATCTCAATTTTCGGGGCAATATCAGCCTGGTTGTTTATATAACTTTTAAAGTCAAGCTCCTGAACAGCTTTTATTCTCTCTTCTTCGTCTATTTCTATTTTGTTTAAGGCTCCGCAAAATTCACATTTCAAGCTGTCGGTTCCGGGAGCAAAAGTTAATTTAGCTCCGCAATTGCTGCATGATATTTCATTTTGCCTGCTTTCGCTTATTTTTTTCTCTTCCATATAATTTAATAATAATTTAGAAAATATAATAATAAATACCCCTGAAGAAACAAGAAATTAAAATATTAAGCAGGCGGAGGGGGCGGGGGAGGAACAGCACCGAATAAGCCTGCAATTTCAGGCACATCTGCGGCTTTTGCCCATCCGGACATTCCCTGTTTCCATACAAAAGTTTCCTTTGTTATTTGCCCTTGTGTTATCATTTGTTTAAGTGTGTCTGTATTAAAAGGACCTTGCTGTTGCCCGTTTACGGAAACAAAATATTGTGTAACGGGTGGCGGCGGCGGTACATTTTGCTGAACTTGTTGTTTTTGGTTTTGCATCATTTGGTTCTGATTCATCATTTGCTGCATCATAGCCATACCCATCATTCCCTCCATTCCGCCTCCGGATCCGGGGTTGTTGGCAGCACCCTCCATAGCATCGGCAGCTTTCATTTGTGAATATTTATTCATATCTCCGAGCATATTCATACCTGTTCCTTCATCAAGTTTCTCTTGCAGTTTTTCCGGCAAACTTATGCTTGACACTAAAAATTTTGTAATTTCAAGACCGTATTCTTTAAATTCTTCGCCAAGTTTTTTCTGACAAAATTCTGAAATATCTTTATAGTTTTGTGCCATATCAAGCAAAGGGATTTTGCTTTCGCCTACGGCATCAATGAATTGTGTAATAATTAAATTTCTTAATTCTCCTGTAATTTCATCGGTTGTAAAATCCCCGCTTGTTCCCAGAACTTCTTTAATGAATTTAACAGGGTCGTTAATTCTCATTGTATAAGTTCCGAAAGCACGCAGGCTTACACGGCCGAAATCGGCATCTCGAACATAAAAAACATTAGGTGTGCCCCATTTTTGATTAGTGAATTTTTTTGTATTCAGAAAATATACTTCAGCTTTAAAAGGGCTGTTAAATCCGTGCATCCAAGCATTTAGAGTTGTAAGAATCGGAAGGTTCTTTGTTGTCAGTTCGTAACGCCCGGGAGGAAAAACATCTGCAATTTTGCCTTCGTTTATAAATACGGCTACCTGAGACTCTCTTACCGTAAGTTGTGCTCCGTTTTTTATTTCATTGCCGTAACGTTCAAAACGATAGGCGATGGTATCATTACTGCTGTCTAACCATTCTATGACATCAATAAGTTCTCCTTTTAGTTTACTGAATAATCCCATTTTATTTTATTTTTAATATTATTATATGTTTGTTTTTTTCGGGGCTTGAAAATACAACTTTAATACTTACTTTCAAAGTTTTATTGACAGAATATTATTTTTTACAGATATTTTCTTAAAATATTGCTTTTGCGTTTTAGTATTTTAAGTGTTCTGCTTTTAAGTTGCCTGACACGTTCCCTCGTAATATTAAAATTTGCTCCTATTTCTTCTAATGTAAGGGGGTGTTGCATATCTAAGCCGTAATATTGTCTTATAATTTCGGCTTCGCGATTCGGTAATGTTGAGAGTATTCGTTTCAACTCGGTTGCTAATGATTGCTTCAGGAGTTCTTTTTCGGGAGAATCGGATGCACTGTTGCTTATAATACTGTACAGCGACATACTTTCATCGTCGTTAATAGGTGCGTCCATTGATATGTTTTTATCTGTATTAGCAATGACTCTTTGGACGTCTTTAGGTGCAATTTTAAGCTCATCGGCTATTTCTTTTACCGAGGGTTCTCTGTGGTATTTTTGAAGCAGCTCAAAAAATGTTCTGTTTACTTTGTTTGCAGTCGTAATTTTATTCAGCGGCAAACGTACTATTCTTGAATGTTCGGCTAATGCCTGAAGAATAGATTGTCTTATCCACCAAACGGCATAAGATATAAATTTAAATCCTTTGGTTTCGTCAAATCTTTTTGCTGCTTTTATTAAACCTATATTTCCTTCGTTAATTAAGTCGATTAGGCTGAGTCCTTGATTTTGATACTGTTTTGCTACCGAAACAACAAATCTTAAGTTTGCTTTTATTAATTTATCAAGAGCGTTGATGTCTCCTTTTTTGATTTTTTGTGCCAGTAAGGCTTCTTCTTCTGCCGTAACCATATCAAACTTACTAATCTCATTCAAGTATTTGTCAAGAGAAAGAGATTCTCTGTTTGTTACTTGGCGAGTTATTTTCAGTTGTTTCATGGTTTTGAGAAAAAGAATTATTAATGATAACCAAAAATCAAAGAAATATTTTTTGTCGCATAAAAATAAACATAATTAATTTCTTAAAAAACAATATCTTATTTTAAATTTTAAAATCCGACAGATTCGGATGAACCTAAACTTTTATTAACTTCTATGTCTTTTACGTCTTCATAATTAAGTGTTCTTACGACTTTTTGAGAGCGTTTTTTTGCAGGTATTGATGCCATTCTCAGATTTTGTTTTCTTACGGCTTCTTCAACAATTTTTCGTATTGTTCGGGCATTTCCGAAATATTTATCTCGTTGTTTATAAAGTTTTGTTATATATTTTTTCAGATGCTCTTCAGCTTGTTTATCAGGCACTAAGTCTTCTTTCTTAAGCATCAGAAGGCATATCTCATATAGTGTTTCGGGTATGTAATCGTGAAATATGAGGGTTTTGTCAAAACGTGATTTTAAACCGGGATTCATTTTAAGAAAATTTTCCATATTATCGGGATAACCGGCAACAATAACAGCAAATTTTCCTCTGTTGTCTTCCATGTTTTTTAATATTACTGCGATAGCTTCGTTACCGTAACTGAACTGCCCTCCGCCGGCAAGAGCATATGCTTCGTCAATAAACAGCACTCCGCCTATTGCATCATCAATTTTTTCTTTTGTTTTTAAGGCTGTTTGTCCGACATAGCCGGCTACAAGTCCTTCTTTTCCTGTTTCTATTATGTGCCCTCTTTCAAGCAAACCTAAAGCTTTGTATATTTTTCCGAAAATACGGGCTAAAGTTGTTTTGCCGGTTCCCGGATTACCACTGAATACTGCATGCAGAGAGAATTTATTTAATACGTCTTTTCCTGTTTCTTTATAGAACTTTACAAGCTTTATAAGTTCGTTTACTTCGTTTTTAATTTCGCTCATACCTACCAAAGAATTCATTTCATCGGTAGCTTCTTTCAGCAGTTCGTTGTCTGTCGGGATTTTTACGGGGCTTTTTGATTTTAAACTTTCAATTTTTATGGTATCTTCGGAAGTTATTGTCGATAGTTCTTCGTTTGATAAGCTGTTTACATCATCTCTTTGCATAAGACGTAAACCCATATTCATTTTTCCTTCATCAATTAAGGAATAGGCAAAACGCGCATTTCCGAAGGTATGGTCTCTGTTTCTGAAAGCTTCGGTTAGTGTTTTGCGAATCAGTTCTGCGGCATTATCGGTTAAGGTAACGTTTCTTTTTTCGGCAGCATAAAGGGCAATATCAAATAATTCATCGGGAGTATAATCGTCAAAATGAAAAAAATATTTTATACGTGATTTAAGACCGGGATTTGAATTTATCATAAACATTGTTTCCTTAGGATAACCGGCCATCATAATTGCAATGTCTTTTTCGCCGTCACTCATTTCTTTTACGAGCACCTCTATTACTTCTTTTCCGAAATCTTTTTTGTCTTCGTTTGAACGTGCAAGCATATATGCCTCGTCAATGAATAAAATGCCGCCTCGTGCTTCTTTCAGGGCTTCTTTTACTTTGGGTGCCGTTTGCCCGATAAATTCACCGATTAAATCGGCTCTGTCAACTTCGTGGACATGACCTTTTGATAATAAGCCCTTTTTTTGATAAATTTTTCCGAGGAGTCTGACGACTGTTGTTTTTCCGGTTCCGGGGTTTCCCGTAAAAACGCTGTGGAGTGTTATTTCTTCAGTGTCGTTAAAGCCTTTTTCTTTTCTTAATTTTAAAAAATCAATGTAGTTTATGTGGTCTTTTACTTTTTGTTTTATTGTTTTAAGACCTATCAGACTGTCCAGGTTTGCTAAAAGTTGTTCAAGACTTTCGGAGTCGTCTGTATGCGGAATGTTTTTTTCCGGGATTTCAGTGTTTTTTATAACAGGTATTTCTCCTTCAACATTGTCCTTTCCCATTGAAAACCACATTGAAGAAATAAGAGTGTCCATAAATACAATTTCTATTCTGTATTTATCACCTTTCCAAGATTCCCGAAGCATACTACCCCATCCTTTTTCGTATGTAATTATTTTATTT
Source organism: uncultured Chlorobiota bacterium (assembly GCA_947311125.1). Lineage (GTDB taxonomy): Bacteria > Bacteroidota > Bacteroidia > Bacteroidales > JAADGE01 > JAADGE01. The sequence continues at coordinate 588 of CAMZKI010000156.1, read as the reverse complement.
TTGCTTCCGTTTGGGATGTGTATAAGTGCGTCGATTTTAGCTTTTTGATGACCGGCATCATCGTAAATATTTATAAAATATTCAAGATGGAATTCTTTGTTAGTTTTAATTTTAAAGTCAATTTCAATCCAGATATACCGTGTTTTTTCTTTTGAAAATACTTTAAGATATTTCCTGTTCGTTTGTTCCCACCCATCAACACCTCCTTCGTACAGTTTTATTGAAGCAATATCAAAATACGGGTTGTAATCTTCGGTAACTTTGCCGATATCATATATGTAAAAAGAATGTGTTCCTATTAACTCTTCATCTATAAATGCCAGGCATTCATAATTTCCGGCTTTCCAGTATCCTCCGGCATCTTCAACGCCCCAACTTTCATAAATGTAGGCAATGTTATTTACTTTATACACTGTAATACTTTTGCTTAAATTAGATATTTCTTTTTCTTTCTTATCCGTAATTTTAATTGCTTTTATTCTTACTTGCACTTTTTGGTCTTCTTCGCCAAATTTTTTATTGTATATCGCAAGTTCCGATCGTAAGTATGATATTTCACTTTTGTCAAAAACACGTCTGTATTTTTTT